>NZ_LSJS01000083.1 GCF_001557325.1 Erythrobacter donghaensis | reverse complement strand
ACCCCGCGCGAGAAGATGAGCGAGCCTGCCGGTGGCGCACCAGCTGGTGACACGGCGGCGAAGGCCGAGCGCGCTCGCGCCACTGCTGATACGCTGTTTGCCGAAGCTCGGACCCTCGCGCGCGGCGACAACGAGCTCCTCGCCCGCATCGAGCGCACCGCGCAGCGCCAGTCGAAGGGCCGTGTCGGCGGACCGGCCCGGCATGTGGACCGTGTCGATGCTCGCACCAATGACTGGTACACCATTCCCTTCCGCGGCGGTGAGCCGGCTCGGCTTGCGGTTGTTGGGGACGGCGACACCGACCTCGACCTTTATGTTTACGATGAAAACAACAACCTGATCTGCTCGGACACCGACTACAC
>NZ_LSJS01000082.1 GCF_001557325.1 Erythrobacter donghaensis | reverse complement strand
CCCTCGGGGATGGCGGCGAGCGTGCCGTCCCGGAACTGGAGCTGGAGGCGCGCCTCGCCTGCGGCTTCGGCGCGGGTGGTCAGCGCCTTGCCCGATGCGTCGCGGATGATGGCATAGCCGCGCTCGAGCGGCCTTTCGGGGTGGAGCTGGCTCATCACCCGCGCCAGCGAAGCAAGCCGCTGGGTGCCCTCGCGCAGGGGGCGCTCGACGAGCGCGGGGGCGAGGCGCGCGCGGTCGAGCCGGCGCTGCGCTTCGGCGGCGCTGCGCGCCAGCAGGCTGGGCGAAAGCCGCGCGGCCACCCCGGCGAGCCGCTCGCGCCCCTTGGCCGAGCGGTCGCCCAGCGCGCGGCGGAGGCGTTCCGACAGGTCGTCAAGGCGCTGGGTCTGGGGTTGCAGCAGGTTCTCCGGTCGCGGCAGCAGGCGCGCGCGCGCGGCGAGCCGTTCGCGTGCGAGCTCGTGCCCGCGATGCACCGCGCGGCGCTGGCGGGCGGCGAGGTCGGTGAGAGTGAAGGCAAGGTCCGCGCGCACTGGCACAGCCATCTCGGCCGCCGCGGTGGGCGTGGGCGCGCGGCGGTCGGCGGCGTGGTCGGCGAGCGTGGTGTCGGTCTCGTGACCCACGGCGCTGATCACGGGAATCGCGCAGTCGGCGATGGCGCGGACCACCACCTCCTCGTTGAAGCTCCACAGGTCCTCGATCGACCCGCCGCCGCGCGCGACGATCACCACGTCGGGGCGGGGGATCGGGCCGCCGGGCGCCAGACCCGAGAAGCCCCGAACCGCGGCGGCGACCTGCTCGGCCGCGCCCTGGCCCTGCACCAGCACCGGCCAGACGACGACGTGGCTCGGGAAGCGGTCGGCGAGGCGGTGGAGAATGTCGCGGATCACCGCCCCCGTCGGCGAGGTGACCACGCCGATCACCCGCGGCAGGAACGGCAGGCGGCGCTTGCGCTCGGGCGCGAACAGGCCTTCTGCCGCCAGCCTCGCGCGGGTCTTCTCGAGCAGCGCCAGCAACGCGCCCTCGCCAGCCAGCTCGAGCGAATCGATCACGATCTGGTATTTCGAGCGCCCCGGATAGGTGGTGAGCTTGCCGGTGGCGATCACCTCGAGGCCGTCCTCGGCGCGGAAATTGAGGCGGGCGGCGCTCCCTTTCCACATCACCCCGTCGATCACCGCGCCCTCGTCCTTGAGGGCGCAGTAGAAATGGCCCGAGGCCGCGCGCTTCACCCCCGAAAGCTCGCCGCGCAGCCGCACGAAGCCGAAGCGGTCCTCGACCGTGCGCTTGAGCAGCGCGGATATCTCGCTGACGGTGAGCGGCTGGGCGTTGTCGCCCGGGGTCACGCGCGCTACCAGCCCGGCATCGTCATCGCTGTTGGGCGGAGGGGCCATGAATATCCTGCTTTTGGGCTCTGGGGGCCGCGAACATGCGCTGGCGTGGAAGCTGGCGCAATCCCCGAGCCTTGCAAAGCTCTACGCCGCCCCCGGAAATCCCGGCATCGCCGAGGAGGCGGAATGCGTGGCGCTGGAGGTGACGGACCACGGCGCGGTGATCGCCTTCTGTGCGGAGAAGCGGATCGGCCTCGTCGTCGTCGGCCCGGAGGCGCCGCTGGTGGACGGCCTCTCGGACTCGCTGAGGGCGGCGGGCGTGCCGGTGTTCGGCCCCTCGCAGGCCGCGGCGCGGCTCGAGGGCTCCAAGGGCTTTACGAAAGACCTGTGCCAGCGTGCGGGCATTCCCACCGCCGGTTACGTGCGCACCAGCAGCCTTGAGGAGGCCCGCGCCGCGCTCGCCCGCTTCGCCGCGCCCTATGTGCTCAAGGCCGATGGCCTCGCGGCGGGCAAGGGCGTGGTGATCGCCGCCACCCTCGCCGAGGCCGAGGCCGCGCTCGCCGACATGTTCGGCGGGGCCTTCGGCGGCGCGGGCGCGCAGGTGGTGATCGAGGAATTCATGGAAGGCGAGGAAGCGAGCTTCTTCGCCCTGACCGACGGCACGGCAATTGTCCCCTTCGGCTCTGCGCAAGACCACAAGCGGGTCGGCGACGGCGATGTCGGCCCCAACACCGGCGGCATGGGCGCCTATTCGCCCGCGCCGGTGCTGACACCGGAACTGCAGGCCCGCGTCATGGCCGAGATCATCGAGCCGACCGTGCGCACCATGCGCGAGGAGGGCAACACCTATCAGGGCGTGCTCTTCGCCGGGCTGATGCTGACCGCGGACGGCCCCAAGCTGATCGAATACAACGCCCGCTTCGGCGACCCGGAGTGCCAGGTGCTGATGATGCGGCTGCGCGACGATCTGGCCAACATCATGTGGCTGTGCGCCACCGGCAGGCTCGATGAACTGGACGAAGAATCGCCCGAATTCGAGGCGGTCTATGCGCTCACGGTCATCATGGCCGCAAACGGCTATCCCGGCACGCCCGAGAAGGGCGGCGCGATCGACATTTCGGCATGCGACCAGACGGGTGCGAGAGATCAGCGCCACCTCAAGATCTTCCACGCCGGCACCGCGCTGAAGGACGGCGCGCTGGTGGCGAACGGGGGCCGGGTGCTCGCCGTCACCGCGACTGGCGCGAGCGTCACCGAAGCGCAGGCCAAGGCCTACGCAGCGGTCGATGCGATCACCTTCCCCACCGGCTTTTGCCGCCGCGACATCGGCTGGCGCGAGGTGGCGCGCGAGGCCGAAGTCTAATTACTTCCCCGTCACCCCGTGCCTGACACGGGGCTTGGCTTCTCTGTCCGATAGGAAGGAAGAAAAAAGCCGACCCCCGTGTCAAGCACGGGGCGACGAAGAGGGGTGCTGGCGACCCGCAGCAAATTTGATCCCGATCAAGGACGCCGTGACGCGGCAGGCTCACAAGACCAGCATGACCCATCGTCCCGTGCTGCTCATCGCCCTGACCGCGCTCGCCGCCTGCTCCACCGCGCCGGGCTCGGAAAACCCGCCGCCGATGGTGGGCAAGCCGACCTCGTCCTCACCCGACACCCGCGCGCCGGCCTTTGTCGAGGCGGCCTGCGGGGGGTGCCATGCGGTCGAGCCGCCGTTTCTCTCGCCCAATCCCGCCTCCCCCAGCTTTGCCGCGATCGCCAACCGGCCGGGCCTCTCCGAGAAATCGCTCGGCGACTGGCTGGAGGATGCGCACAACTATCCCGAGGACATGGATTTCACCCTGACCCGCAAGCAGATCGACCAGATCGCCGCCTACATGGTGACCCTGCGCGATGCGGGATACGTGCCGCCGAAGTAGCCGCACGAGGGCACCTTTGCCCGCTTGCCGCGAACGTGATACATCGCGAGACGGTCGCTATCGGGAAGGGGGGAATCTCGATGCCGTATCGCCTTGCGCCGTATTTCGTGGGTTTCGTGCTGCTGGTCATCATGACCGGTTTCTGGGCGAGCTATTTCGGCGCGAGCGGCCCGATCCCGCTCGCCTTCCACGTCCATGCGATCTCGTCGATGACCTGGCTGGTGCTGCTGATCGCCCAGCAGGTCGTGATCCAGCGCCGCGCGACCGATCTGCACCGCTGGATGGGGCGGGCGAGCTTCGCGCTGTTCCCGTTCCTGATCTTCGGCTTCGTGATGATCATCAACCTCACCGCGGGCAATTTTGCAGCCGGAGACGGTCCTGTGACCATGGCGCTCGGCCCGTCCTTCGGGATCGGGATGGGAATCGCGATCGCGGCGTACCTCACGCTGTTCTATCTGGCGCTCAAGCACCGGCGCAATGTGAAGCTCCACGCCGGCTACATGCTGGCGACCCCGCTGATCCTGTTCGAAAGTCCGTTCAGCCGGGTGATGGGCGATTACCTGCCATGGATGAACGTGATCGGGAGCAAGTTTCCGCACGCGATCCTCGATACGATCCTGATCAGTGACGCGATGGTGGCGGTCTTTGCTCTGGTGCTGTGGTGGCGCAACCGCAAGCACGGCGCGCCCTGGCTGGTCGCGGCGGGCTTCGCGGCGGTGCAGGGCGTGGTCATGTGGTTTGCGCCCTTCATCCCGGCGATCACCGCAGGCTTTGCGGCCTATGCGGCGATCCCGCCTGCGGTGAGCCTGGCGCTGGGCGTTGCGGCCGGGGGCGCGGCGGCGTGGCTGGGCTGGGAGGCGGGCAAGACCCCGGTGCGGCGCGCGGCGGCTGCGACCTAGAACCAGGACAGGCTCTAAGACCGACGGCGCTTTCCTACAGGGGTATCGCGGGTTTAGAGCCTAACCAGGACAGGCTCCAGGCTCCGTCCCGCTCTTTCGCATCGTCAGCCCCGCATATGGCACAGGCACGCAAAACGGGGCCTGTTCCCCTGTCCGTCCGCATTGTCCGATGAAGGATAACTCATTGGCAAGATAACAGGAATCTCGCCGGAGCAAAGCGGACACAGTGTCCGCTTTGTCCGCTTACAACCGTTCTTCCATCAGCTTCACCATGTCCGCCTCGGGCCGCGGGCCGTAGTGCGAGATCACCTCCGAGGCGCAGATCGCGCCGCGCTTCAGGCACCGCGTCAGCGGCTCGCCCTTGGCGTAGCCCGACAGGAAGCCCGCCGCGAACTGGTCGCCCGCGCCGGTGGTGTCGACCACCTTGACGACCGGCACCGCGGCGACCTCGGCCCGCTCGCCATGGGCGATGGCGACCGCGCCCTTCTCGCTCCGGGTCGCGACCAGCACCGGCACCTTGTCGGCGACCTGCGCGAGGCCCGTCTCGAAGTCAGATTCGCCCGTCAGCGTGGCGAGTTCGCTCTCGTTGACGAACAGGATGTCGATGATGCCTTCCTCGATCATCGCGCGGAAATCGTCACCGTGGCGGTCGATCACGAAGCTTTCGGAGGCGGTGAAGGCGATCTTGCGGCCGGCCGCGCGGGCGACCTCGATCGCGCGGCGCATCGCGCGGCGGGGCTCTTCGGGGTCCCACAGGTAGCCTTCGAGATAGAGGATCGCGCCGCTGGCGATCAGCGCCTCGTCGAGCGCGGCGGCGGGCAGGAACTGGCCTGCGCCGAGGAAGGTGTTCATGGTGCGCTCGCCATCGGGCGTCACGAAGATGAGCACGCGGCCGGTGGCGGGTTCGCCGGTGCGCGCCGGCGTGTCGAAGTCGATGCCGGTGGCGCGCATGTCGTGGCGGAACACCTTGCCGAGCTGGTCCTCGGCGACCTGGCCGATGAAGGCGCATTGCAGGCCGAGCGTCGCCAGCCCCGCCAGCGTGTTGGCCGCAGAGCCGCCCGAGACTTCGCGCGCGGGAGGCATGGCTTCGTAGAGCTCCTCGGCGCGCGCCTCGTCGATCAGGGTCATCCCGCCGCGGTTGAGCTGGAGCTCGGTGATCAGCTCCTCCTCGCAGGAGGCGATCACGTCGACCACGGCGTTGCCGATGGCGATGACGTCGTAGCGGGGCGGGGTGGTCTCGGGCACGGGCGGCTCTTCCTTGGATGGTGGATTGCGGGAGCGCCTAGCGGCCTTCGGGCCCCTCGCCAAGCGATCTGTGTGCGGTGCAGTGCAGGCGCGTTGACTTCGCAGGGCCGGGTGCGCATCGGATGATACATGTCCGCCGTTCCTGCCGCGATCGTGAAGGCCTTTGGCCAGCTGGGCGACCGCGCTGTCGTCCACGTGGGGCTCAAGAGCGTCGCGGTGACGCTGGCGGTGTTCGCGGCGGCCAGCGTCGGGATGTGGTTCGCCCTCGGATGGCTACGGCAGAGCCCGTGGATCGCCGCGCTGCTGCCGGCCGAGGTGGCCGGCCCGCTGGTGGTCGCGGTGTGGCTGGCGGTGAGCCTCCTCGCCTTCTGGCTGCTGTTCCGGGTGGTGGCGCTGGCGGTGCTCCAGCTCTTCGCCGACGAGGTGGTGGCGGCGGTCGAGGCGCGGCACTACCCCGAGCTCGCGAGCCGCGCGCAGCCGCTGCCGCTGGCGCGCGAGGTGGCGGTGGCCAGCAAAGGCCTGATGCGGGCGCTCGGCTACAACCTGCTGGCGCTGCCAATCGCTGCGGTGCTGGTGTTCACCGCGATCGGCCCGGCGCTGGTGTTCCTTGGCGTCAACGCGGTGCTGCTCGGGCGCGAGCTCACCGACATGGCGTGGCTGCGGCACTGTGAAGGCGACACGCGAGGCAACCCCGTGCCACGCGCCGAGCGCATCCTGCTCGGCGCCGTGGTGGCGGGGATGATGGCGGTGCCGCTGGTGAACCTCGTCGCCCCGCTGGTGGGCGCTGCGGCGGGGACGCATCTGGTGCTGCGCCGGATCGGGGGGAAGGGGTGAGGCGCCGCCCGCTCCTCACCGCCGCGCTGCTGGCGGCGGCGCTCGGCGGTTGCGCGGGAGGCGCTGGCCCCGGCCGCAAGCCTGCCGCCG
>NZ_LSJS01000081.1 GCF_001557325.1 Erythrobacter donghaensis | reverse complement strand
CCCCTCTCCCAACCCTCTCCCGCAAGGGGAGAGGGCTTAGACAGCTAACCACCCATCATCGGTCATAAGCGCAGGCGTGAGGCGATCCTGAAAGCCGCCATTAGCCGACCCCGCCTCCCGCCCGAAATCACAGCGTTTCCGCAAGCTTCGCGAGACACCTCTCCTGCTCGGCGCGTGCTGCTTGTTCCCGCAGCTGCCTGCGATAGGCGCGTTCCCCGTGGACCTGCCTCACCTCGCGGAACATCATGACAAGCTGGAAAACGGTCATTGGCGCGCGCCAATAGCGATTTGAGAGCCGCCCCTCGATCTCGGTAAGCAAATGAGGCCGTTCCCGGTCGGTTGCAGCGACCAAAGCTGCGGCGATATCGCGGCTGCTGGCAATGCTGTGCATGCGAGAAATGGCGGGCAAAATCACCACGCCGACGGCGGTCAGGCTGATGGCAACCAAGCCGGGAATGAACACTCCCCTGCGTTCGGGCGAGAACTCAAGGGCGAATGCGACGAGCGTTGCTGCCCCAAACGCAATGATGAGTGCCAATGGCACTGCGACAGCGACCGGGTGACGGCTCGCGAAGAACCGGACGCGCGAGATGAGGCCGGGGCGCGGCAAGGTATCGAGATGCGGAACGTCGCTGGAGTTGCAGTCAGTCATGGTGATCTCCTGATTCTGATAGTTGGGCCGCCGGTGCGTTCAACCGAGCGGTCAGCGCGATGGAAGCTCGCTGTACAGCGCTGCATCAATCGCTCCGCGTATGATCGAACCCGCCGGCGCCAGTGCCCGACCAGTGATCGAAGCTGCTGCCGGTCGATCCGAAATCATGGTGGTGATGGTCATGACGGTGATGATGGTCGTGGTGGCTGTGGCTGTGGCTGTGGTGAGTGTGGTGGTCGTCCCGGCGGTCCAGATTCACGCCGAAGGGGTTGCCGCCCACATCGACACCGCCGATGCCGGGGGTGATCATGGGAAGACCGGTGGCGGGGTTTATCCTTGGCCCCTCGTCGGTGGAGGAGCTTGGCGGGGTGCTCGAGCTGGTGAACAGGCCGGTCAGCCATTGGAACAGTCGCATGGGTATCTCCTGTCATTGAAGGGCTGTCGGTGCACGGGCCCTTGGGGTGGTGCCCACATGTTCACACGTTCACATGGGCATATTCTCACATTCTCACTTCAGCTCATACCCCTCAAAATCCTGCCTTTTCTCTTGTTCACAGGGGTCGACTAGCGGCCAATCGGGCTCTCGCCATATTTGCGCAGGACGTCGTCGAAGGCTTCGGCCATGAGGTCCTGGAGGCTGAGACCATGACGGCGGGCACAGGTGTGCAGAGCGAGCGACAGCTCGGGCGCGAAGTAGCCGGAGATTGCCTTGCGGCCGACGCGGCTCGGCGGGGTGGGAACCTGAGCGACGACAGGTGCGGATCCGGTTGGCGCAGGTGCCGCTCCGTCATCCTTGGGTTTCCGATCAGCAAGGTTGGCAAAGCGGTTCATGCGGATTTCCTCTTGTGCGCCTGAGACTGTGAGCGTGTGGACATGTGGAGCTGTTCACATGCCCACATGTGCAGCTGTTCAATCTCGCCCGCTGCCTTGCCGCCGGGATCGAGCTCGAACACGGTCTGCCCGGCTGCGACCGCATGACGATAGGCAGCGCGGTCCGGCAGGATGATGGGGCAGGTCTGGCCGCCAAAGCCTGCCACCAGTTCGCGGGCATCGGCATAGATGTGCGGTGCCTGGGGCGGCCCGGCGGTGAACACCACAAAGGCGGGGCGCGCGAGCAGCTCCACCAAACGGATGGTCGTGCGCATGGCGGCGAGGTCGAACGCGCTGGGGCGGCACGGGATCAACACCAGATCGGCGCACTCGGCCGCTTTGCTGGCCGCGAGATCGGCGTGGGGCGGGGTGTCGATCACGATCAGTTCGGCGCCCTGCTTGGCAGCCGCAGCGATCTTGGCCGGAATACGCGGCGGGGCGCTGTCGATCACCTCGGGAGGCGCGCCCTGCCGCCATTCGGCCCATTGCGAGGCGCTGGCCTGCGGGTCGGTGTCGATCAGCAGGCTGACCCGTCCCGCCCGGGCGGCCGCGGCGGCCAGATGGATCGCCAGCGTGGTCTTCCCGGCACCGCCCTTCTGGCTGATGATCGCGACTGTCCGCGCTGATGTATGGGTGTGGGGATGTGAAGGCGTGCTCATGTGCGTTGGTCCTCATGTTCACATGTGGGCATGTGAGGCTGTGCGAGTGTGCGGGACGTGCGGGCGTAGGGATCCGGGGGCATCATCGCGGTCACATCCCGAAGTCGTAACCGCGATCGCGCGACAGATCTGGTCCGCTGGACCCGCGCCCCGGTTCGCTGCGCTCGGGTGTCCGCTCCAAGACCAGTTCACGGTCCTTCTTCTCCGTCGGGGAGGGGAGAGCGTTGCCATTTTCCCGGGCGGTCTCGATCGCGCTGCTTTTCTCGCCAGAGCGCGCCTCGACCTGCCGCTCGACACGTGCCGGGTTGTCGGTCACCAGCGTCGCGTTCTCCGCGATCCGGGTCACGGCGACCAGAAACGCGGCCGAGGTGTTGAGCATCCGCTCGCGCTCGGACATCATGATGATGCCGTCTTTGGCCGTCATTCCTTGCGCGACGTGAACGTTGATGGCGTAGGCAAGGTCGAGCCGCTCGAGCATTGGATCGCCGCGTGGCAGATCGTGGAACTGGCCGTTGCCTGCCTTCACGGTGATGGTGTCGCCGTCGATCCGCGCAACATGGGCGATGTCGCCGTTGAGCAGCCCGCGCTCTGGGTCCTTGGCGGTCCAGCGGATGCGGTCGCCTTCGTGCAGGTCGATTTGCTTGCGCTCGAAGATCGTGACCGCGTCGTGCTTGAGGTTGCGCGGCAGGCGGTCGGGATCGAAGCGGCGGATCTCGCCGTCGGGCATGGCGAGTTCGATCTTGCCATCCTTGATGCCGATGACCGTGCCGCGTTCGCCGCGGGCCAAGCCCTGTCTGGTCAGGTTGGTCTCGAAGGCAACAACGCGCCCCTCCTGATAGCCCTTCAACTGCCGCGCGCCTTCGCGGGTGACGGTGACCCGGTCGAGCACCTCGAGTCTGATCCCCCGCGCGCTGATCTGGCCGCGATCGATGAGCGACGCCTGCGCGGCGGCATTGCCCGCGCTGCGCATGGCGCGCCCTGCGGCCAGAAGGATGGTGTTGTCGCGCTCTTCCTTGGGGAGGTTGGCCCACATGGCAGCGGCAGCATCGGGGATCTTGCCCGGCGCAACTTCGATGGTCGCAGGTTTGAGCGCGGCGAAGGCTTGGGCGACATCACCCTGTTCGAGCGCGCGGTTGATAGCCTGCATCTGCGGGGTCTGCGCCCGTAGGTTCTCGGTGATCTGGCTTTGCCTGAGATCTTGCTGTTGAAGCTGGGCAAAGGGCTTGTACGGATCAGGTCATTGCGGGAGAAGGCTGCCTCGCGCTCGCCAAGCTCCCGTGCGGCTGAGGCAACCGCCTGCGCAGCGGCAAAGGCTTTCGGTTCGAGCCGCCCGAGCCGCTCTGGCACCAGCGGGTCCCCATCCTTCGGCGTCAGCCCCATGGCGCTGGCAATCGCCATGCCGCGCTCGCCGATGCCGCGAAGGCCAACGACGACCCGCGACCAGACCGTCTGCTCACCTGCCGCGCGGGCCATGGCGTTTTGGATCAGCCGGGCTGGATCGAAGCCGATGGCGCGGGCGGTTTCTTTCCAAGCGGCGACCTGCCGCGCCGCATCGGGCTCCAGTTCCTTCCCGCGCCGTGTCGACAGGGCCGCCAACTCGCGCTCGCGCGCACTGCCTCGGTCTTCCTTGGCCAGTTCAGCCAGGATCTCGGCGCGGCGGGTCGAGAAGGCTTCGACCGCCTCGCGCGTCACACCCTTGATCTCGAATGCGCCGTCGATGGCATTGCGGGCAGGCACGGTCTCATAGCCCATGGGTCCGCTCAATGAACCCGCCGCGCTCCAGCTCAGCTTCGGCGTTGTGCAGGACCTTCGTCGAAATCCGCAGCGTCTGAGCCGTGGTCTGCGGTTGCTCCCACACGCCGCAAATCTTGCCAGGCTCGAAGTCGGACGATCGGCAGCCGAGCAGGTAGTGCTTCAGGACGCGGACCGCAGTCGCCGACAGGCGTTCCTCGCGACAAGACCCCGGCGCGATCTTCTCAATCAGATCAGCCAGACTGAAATGGGTGACACCTAGTGGCAGGCCACCATGGGCCAAGGAGGCGCTCATTTTGCACCTCCCGCAAGGTTTGCCCTTGCGCGCGATTCGCCGCTCGCGTAAATGGAAGACATAGCTGACGCGCTATGAAATTTGCCGCTGTGAAGGGTGCCAGCCCTTCCAGCGGTTTTTCGTTTCTGCGTTGGTGGACTTCCCGATCTAACGCGTCTCTGGGGGTCCGGTGCAACTCCGGTGCATTTCCACAGATTTTCGCGCGAATTCTTGTTTTGTACCGCAATCAAAAGGCGGGGAACCGCCTGATTTCCGACGGATTCGTCATTAACCACTTCCCTCCGAAGGCAGAGGTCACAGGTTCGAATCCTGTCGGGTGCGCCAAAGGGGCGGCCTTCCGCGAGGAGGGCCGCCCCTTTGGCGTTTCATGATGGTGCGAACCTCGTTCGGAATCGCAGCGCCGCAGGCGCGGAGATGGCGAAGCGGCGTGAGCCGCGGAGCAATCCTGTCGGGTGCGCCAAGTGCTCCTCACATCGCCATCGGCTTCACCGCCATCCACAGCGCCATCGCGACCATCATCAGGTTCTCGGTCAGCGAGATGAAGCCGAGCGGCACGTTGCTGTTGCCGCCGACACAGGCGCACTTGAGCTCGCGCCGGTCGATATAGACCGCCTTGAACACGCTCGCCGCGCCGATCGTGCCGATGAACAGCGCGAGCGGGATCGACAGCCAGTCGAGCACGCCGGCGACCATCAACACGCCCGCAGCCCCTTCGGCGAAGGGGTAGATGCGGCCATAGGGCACCCAGCGCTTGGCCAGCAGGTCGTAGTTGAGGAACATGGTCGCGAAGCTCTCGACATTCTGGAGCTTGAGCAGCGCCAGTACCACCATCGAGAAGGCGACGAACCACTCGGCGACGCGCAGGGTAAACACGGCACCATCCACCGCATATCCCGCCGCCATCGCCATCAGCGCGGTCATCGCGAACAGCGCGATCACCGGGCGATAGGAGGTGGCCGATGGATCGGCGACCTTGAGGCCGAAGTGGCGCCGCAGATCGTCGTAACCGCCGATCCGCACGCCATCGATGAAGGTCTGCGGGGTGGTCGCAACACCGTGCCGGGCCTTGAACGCGTCGACCTCCTCGCGGGTGACGAGATGGACGTCCTCGACGGCATAGCCCCGGCTCTTGAGCAGGTGGCGCGCCTTGAGTCCGTAAGGGCAGGTGTGGCCGGGCATCACCATGCGGTGGAGGACGGCGGTGCGGGGTTCGTTACTCATCGTGATTCATCCCTTGAAAGTTATCGGATGCCCCGTATATAAGTCCCGTACTGTAGTACGGTTTCAAGAGGTCAAAATGAAAATCGGTGATCTGGCCCGTGCGGGCGGTGTCTCGGTTGAAACGGTGCGCTTCTACCAGCGCCGCGGGCTGCTCACGGAGCCGCCGCGGGCCGAGGGTGCGCGCCGCTACACCGAGGGCGATCTCGAGCGGCTGCGCTCGATCAAGGCGGCGCAGACGGCGGGCTTCACGCTCGAGGAGATCGCGACGCTGCTCGATCTCGACCAGAATGACCGCGCCGCCGCGCGTGCGCTGGCCGAGGCGCGGATCGCCGCGATCGACGAGAAGATCGCGACGCTCAAGACGATGCGCACCGCGCTCAAGACCCTCGCCGCCGATTGCGCGAAGGGCGAGGAAGGCCCCTGCCCGATCCTCGCATCCTTCGCCCCCGCCCCCGATCAGGGCGTCCAGAGAAACTTTCGCCGCGCGCGCAACGTATAGGCCCTAATGACCATGTTCCCGATTTCACGCCGCGGCTTCGTCCGTGCCGCCGGTGCTGCGGCAGGCTTTGCCGCGCTGCCCGCCTGGGCGCAGGGCCATTCGCTGCACAGCAGTAAGGGCGGCGCGCCGATTCGGGTCGGCTTCGACGCCGTGTCGGGCGCGGTGATCGACCTCGCGGTGGGGCACGGCCCGCGCATGGTGCAGGGCCGCAAGGGCCACGGCATCGCGGTCAACGGCTCGGTGCCGGGCCCGCTGATCCGCCTCAAGGAAGGCCAGAACGTCCGCCTCAACGTCACCAACCATCTCGCCGAGGACACCTCGATCCACTGGCACGGGCTGCTGGTGCCGTTCCACATGGACGGGGTGCCGGGGATCAGCTTTCCCGGCATCGCGCCGGGGCAGACCTTCTCCTATGAATTCCCGGTCCGGCAATCGGGCACCTACTGGTATCACTCGCATTCCGGCCTGCAGGAGCAGCAGGGGCACTACGGCCCGCTGATCATCGATCCGGCGGGCGCGGAGCCGGCCGAATATGATCGCGACTACATCCTGCTGCTGAGCGAGTTCACCCCGCTCCATCCGCACAAGATCATGGACCGGCTGCGCAAGGGCGAGGGCTATTTCAACTACCAGCAGACCGCCTGGGCAGACGACTACCCGCTCTCGGCCGAGGACCGGCGGATGTGGGCCGAGATGCGCATGCCCGCGACCGACATCGCCGATGTGACCGGATCGACCTACACCTACCTCGCCAACGGGCGCGGGCCGAAGGAGGGGCTGGAATATCTCTTCACCCCCGGCGAGCGCATCCGCCTGCGGGTCATCAACGGCTCGGCGATGACCTTTTTCAACCTGCGCATCCCCGGCCTGCCGATGACGGTGATCGCCTCGGACGGGCAGAACGTCGCGCCGGTCGAGGTGGACGAGTTCCAGATCGGCACGGCCGAGACCTACGACGTCATCATCCAGCCCCGCGCCGATGCCTATAGCATCGTCGCCGAGAGCATGGACCGTTCCGGCATGGCGCTCGCCACGCTGACGAGCCGCCCCGGTGCGCGCGCGCCGATCCCGCCGCTGCGCCCGCCGCCACTGCTCGACATGGGCGACATGGGGATGAACCACGGCGACGGCGGACACGGAGGGCACAGCATGGAGGGCATGAAAATGCGCGACACGCTGCTGCTGCCGCCCGATGTGAAGGTGGGGCCGGGGATCGACATGGTCTCCATGGCCCCGGTCGACAAGCTCGGCGATCCGGGCCTCGGCCTGCGCGATGTGGAGCACCGGGTGCTCAACTACCGGATGCTCTCGGCCTTGGAGCCGAACACCGACACCCGCGAGCCCTCGCGCCTCATCGAGCTGCACCTCACCGGCAACATGGAACGCTACATGTGGTCCTTCGACGGCGAGATGTATTCCGCCGTCCACGACAAGCCGATCCGCTTCGCGTGGAACGAGCGGGTGCGGGTGAAGCTCGTCAACAACACCATGATGGCGCACCCGATCCACCTGCACGGGATGTTCTTCACGCTGGTCAACGGCGAGACGCCCGCGCAGCAGCCGAGGAAGAGCGTGGTGATCGTCCAGCCGGGCGCGAGTGCGCAGTTCGATCTGACGGCGGATGCGCCCGGCGACTGGGCGTTCCACTGCCACCTGCTCTACCACATGCATGGTGGGATGATGCAGACCGTGACGGTGATGGGGCCGGAGCAGGGCGAATGAGGATCGCCCTGCCCGCCCTTGCTCTGCCCGCGCTCGTCCTGCTCGCCGCCGCGCCGCTCGCGGCGCAAGACCCGCATGCAGGCCACGCCATGCCCGCGCCTGCCCCCGCCCCCGCGCCGGACCCTCACGCCGGGCACGCCATGTCGGCCCCGCAAGAGGACCCTCATGCCGGGCACGCCATGGGCGAGGCCGACCCCGAAACCGACCCATCGCCCGGGCCGATCATGGAAACCCCGCCCCCGCCCGAGGCCGGGGGCGGGCCGCCGCGCGCCGCCGATGCGATCTGGGGGCCGGAGGCAATGGCCGCATCGCGCGCGGACTTGCAGCGCACGCATGGTGACTTCGCGGTATTCTGGTTCCAGGGCGACCGGCTCGAAACCCAGATCCGCGACGGTGCGGACGCCTACCTCTGGGACATCCAGGGCTATTACGGCGGCCCGACCGAGCGGCTGTGGTTCAAGTCCGAAGGCGAAGGCGAATGGGGCAGCGCGCCCGAGGATGCCGAGCTGCAGGCGCTCTATGCCAAGGCGGTCGCGCCGTTCTGGGATCTTCAGGCCGGCATCCGCCACGATATCGCTGGCCCCGACACCACCCACGCGGTCATCGGCATCCAGGGCCTTGCGCCCTACATGTTCGAGGTCGATGCGGCGCTCTTCCTGTCCCACCGCGGCGATCTCACCGCCCGGATCGAGGCCGAGGTCGACCAGCGCATCACCCAGCGTCTGATCCTCCAGCCGCGTATCGAGGCCAATCTCTCCGCGCAGGACGTGCCGGAGCTTGGCATCGGCGCGGGGCTCGACCAGATCGAGGTCGGCGCGAGACTGCGCTACGAGTTCGCCCGCGAATTCGCGCCCTATATCGGCATCGAGCAATCATGGCGCACCGGTGCAGGCGCCGATTTCGCGCGGGCAAGAGGTGAAGGCACTTCCGCCACCAGCTTCCTGGCCGGCATCCGTTTCTGGTTCTGACAACACGAAGGACGTTACCCCCATGCGCTTCCCTGCACTTCTCGCCGCCGCCGGCCTCGCCCTCACAACGCTCGCCCCTGCCGCGCCACTGATCGCGCAGGTCAAGCTCGCCGCCTCGACCCCCAAGCAAGGCACCAAGGCCAAGGGCACGAAGGTGGTCACCCTCACCTTCTCCGAGAAGGTCAATCCCGCCAAGGCCAGCGCGAACATCGTCATGACCGCGATGCCGGGGATGAAGGATCACCCCGAGATGCTGATCCGCAACTTCACCCCCAGCTGGTCGGCCGACGGCAAGACCATGACGCTGACCCTGAAGAAGCCCCTGCCCGCCGGCACCTATGACGTGCGCTGGCAGGCCGCCGGGGCCGACGGCCGCGTGATGACGGGCAAGGTCAGCTTCGACGTCAGCTGACGGCGCGGCCTGAGGCGACTTGGGCGATCCACTCGTCCACCCGCCGCTCGAGGATCGAGAGCGGCTGCGATCCGCTGGCGATCAGCAGGTCGTGGAAGCCCTTGACGTCGAACTTCGCGCCCAATGTCCTCTCCGCCCGCGCGCGCAGTTCCATGATCTTGAGCATCCCGATCTTGTAGCCGGTCGCCTGCCCGGGGAGCGTGATGTAGCGCCGCACCTCGGAACGCGCGCGCTCGATCGGCTGGCGGCCGGTGGTGTTCATGTAGGTGACCGCCTCGTCCTCGGTCCAGCCGAGCGCGTGGATGCCGGTGTCGACCACCAGCCGCGCGGCGCGGAACAGCTCGGCATCGAGGCGCATGAAGTCTGCCGCGATGTCGGGATAGGCGCCCATCTCCTTGCACACCGCCTCGGCATAGAGCGCCCAGCCCTCACCGAAAGAGACATAGCCGGTCACGCTGCGGAACCTGGGCCCGCCCTGCTGGCGCACCTGGATGTCGCCCTGCATGTTGTGGCCCGGAACCGCCTCGTGGCACATCAGCGTGTACATCGCCGCCGGGTCGGGCACGGTGCCGACGAGATGGACATAGGTCCTGGCCGGGCGCTTGCCGTCCGGGCTCGGCGCCGAGGCATGGGCTGCACCGCCCGCGACTTCGGAGAAGGCGGGCTCGCGCACCACCTCGATCCCGTAGGCGGGCAGCTCGCCGAACCAGTCGGGCAGCAGCTTGCGGGTGCGCGCGACGAAGGCGTTGGCGGTGTCGAGATATTCCTTGCGCGCCGCGTCGTCATACTGGCGGGGCGGGTAGAGGCGCTTGCGTTCGGCATAGAAGGCGTGGCGGTCGGCGAACCCGGCCTGGCGGGCGAGCGCATCCTGCTCGGCCTCGATGCGGGCGACTTCGGCAAGGCCCGTCGCGTGGATCTCGGCAGCGGTTATGTCGGTGGTGGTGACGAGCTTCAGCTCGCGCTCGTAATATTCGAGCCCGCCCGGAAGGGTCAGCGCGCCGACCTTGCCGCTGGGTGCGGTCGGCAGGCTTGCTTCGGCCCAGGCGATGATCGCGGCGTAGGCGGGCTGGAGCGCGAGGATTGCGGCTCTGGCCTCGGCAAGCAGCGCATCGGCCTCTGCCTGCGGGAGCGTGCCCGCGCTGACCAGCCCCGCGGTCTTGGCCTTCACGTCGGCCCACAGCGCGGCATCGGGGCCCTCCGCAAAGGGCGCGCCCGAGGTCAGCCTGCGGCTGCCTTCGATGATCGTCTCCAGCTGGAAGCGCGGCGGGTTGATCCCGGCCTGCTGGCTCGCCTGCGTCCGCTCGAGTGCACCCGCCAGCACTGCGGGCATGCCCTTCAACCGCGCGATGTAGTTCTCCAGATCGACCACATCGGCGACCGAGTGGGTGTTGATCAGGAAATCGGGGAGCTGGCTGTGCGCCGAATAGAGCCGCGAATAGAACGGCGGTCGGTAAAGCCGGTTGGCGAGCGCGACCTCGGCCCGCTCGGCCTCGAGCGCCCAGATGTCGTAATGGACCTGCGCCGCGGGCGAAAGCTTCGCGCGGTCGAACTGCGCCTGCATCCGCGCGGCACTTGCCTTGCGCCATTCGACCTCGGCGCGGGCGGCCTCGTCGGAATTGTCGTTCCAGCGGTCGCCGCCCTGCTTGATCCCGAGCCGCGTCGCCAGCTGCGGCTGGGTCTTCACCCAGGTCGCGAACTCGGCGTCGAGGAAAGCGGTGAGCCGCGCGTCCTCGCTCTGCGCGCCAACCGGAGCGGGGGCGGTTTGGGCCGAGGTGGCGACAGGCAGCGTCGCGGCGGCAAGCGCCATGGCGAGGCTGTAAGCGAGCTTGTGCGTCATCGATAGGTCCCCTTGCGCAGCACCGCTGCGTGAACCTCTGGCGTAGCGGCCAAGGGCGAGCCGATGAAGCCCATTTCGTCGAGCGCCGTCGATGGTTCAGCCGAGCGGGAGCCCGAGCGCCTGCGCCACCGCCGCGATGTGGAGCTTGCCGCCCGACACGTTGAGCCCCGCCGCCAGATGCGGGTCGCCCGCCATCGCCGCGTCCGCGCCCTTGTTCGCCAGCTTCAGCACGAAAGGCAGCGTCGCATTGCCGAGCGCGATGGTCGAGGTGCGCGCCACCGCGCCGGGCATGTTGGCGACGCAGTAGTGGATCACGCCGTCGATGGTGAACACCGGGTCCTCGTGGGTGGTGGGCCGGCTGGTCTCGAAGCAACCGCCCTGGTCGATCGCGATGTCGACCACCACCGCGCCCGGGCGCATGCTCGCGATCATCGTGCGCGTCACCAGCTTGGGCGCAGCGGCCCCGGGCACCAGCACCGCCCCGATCACGAGATCGGCTCCGGCGACCGCCTCGGCAATCGCGGCGGAGGAGGAGAAGGCGGTCCGGATGCGGTTGCCGAACTGCGCGTCGAGCTCGGCCAGGCGGCGGTTGGAGATGTCGAAGATCGTCACGTCGGCGCGCAGGCCGACCGCCATCTGCGCGGCATTGACCCCTGCGACCCCGCCGCCGATGATCACCACCCGGCCCGGCTCGACGCCGGGCACACCGCCGAGCAGCACCCCGCGCCCGCCCTGGTGCTTTTCGAGGTAATGCGCCCCGCACTGCACCGACATGCGCCCGGCGACTTCCGACATCGGCTTCAGCAGCGGCAGCGAGCCGTCGGGGGCGGTGACGGTCTCGTAGGCGATGCACGTCGCCCCGCTCGCCATCAGGCCCTCGGTCTGCGGCTTGTCGGCGGCGAGGTGGAGGTAGGTGAACAGCAGGTGATCGGGGCGCAGCATGGCGATCTCGGCCGCCTGCGGCTCCTTGACCTTGACGATCATCTGCGCGGCCGCGAACACTGCGGGGGCATCGGGCAGGATGCGCGCGCCAGCGGCGACATAGGCGGCGTCGGCGAAATCCACACCGCTCCCGGCGCCCGCCTGCACCACCACCTCGTGCCCCGCCCGCACCAACTCGGCAACCGCCGCGGGGGTGAGGCCGACGCGGTATTCGTTATTCTTGATCTCGGTGGGAACGCCGACGCGCATGGGGATCTCCTGCTCTGCTCTCTCGCGCGCCTTGTAGCAGGAGGGGCGAGCGGGTTCTTCGCAATGATCGGCATGACGGGGCGATGCGCCGGGAGAATCTTGCGCAGCGCGTTCGGATGACGCATGAAAATCCCGCATGGACCGCATC
Source organism: Erythrobacter donghaensis (assembly GCF_001557325.1). Classification (GTDB taxonomy): domain Bacteria; phylum Pseudomonadota; class Alphaproteobacteria; order Sphingomonadales; family Sphingomonadaceae; genus Erythrobacter; species Erythrobacter donghaensis_B. The sequence goes on along the minus strand of NZ_LSJS01000081.1, from coordinate 31,134 downwards.
GACCGGACAATTCTTGATCTGCTGGCTGCGGACTCGCGCCTCACCGGCGAGGCGCTCGGCGAGCGCGTCGGCCTCTCGCCCTCGGCCGCGCACCGGCGGGTCAAGGCGCTGGAGGAGAGCGGCGCGATCCTCGGCTACCGCGCGCGGCTATCCCGCGCGGCGCGGGGCAACCCCTCGACCGTGTTCGTGCAGGTCACCCTGACCGACCAGCGCCAAGCGACCATGCTTGCCTTCGAGGAGGCGCTTGCCCGCACCCGCCAGGTTGCCGAGGCGCACCTGATGAGCGGCCAGTCCGATTATCTCGTCAAGGTGCTGGTGCCGGGCGACGACAGCTACGAGCGCATCCACCGCGAGATCCTCTCGGCGCTCCCCGGGGTGCAGCGGCTGGTGAGCCAGTTTGCGATCCGCACCCTCGAAGGCGGCGACTGAGTCCCGACCCGGCAGACCGCCCGGACGGGGCGGATTGCGGCAATTTCGGTACATTGATGGCAAATCGATGAAAGACGCTCGTCCCGCGCGGACTAGATTTCGTCGCATCCCCCTTGTTTTCTGCGGGAAAGCGCCAATCTGGCGTATCCCGTTCTGTTACAGTTCAGGGTCAGGATTGCAGTAGAAAGTTAGTTTTCCGACGGGTATAGGACAAATATGGCAACGCCGATCTACGAATTTGCCCAGATCCCGCGGGTCGACCCCGCAGCCAAGGCGCGCGCCCGGGTGCGGCGCGTGCGCGATGCAGGGCAGGCTCCTACCGTCGGCGTGATCTACAATCCGCGCAGCCACCGCAATCTCGGCGCCGATTTCGATTGCGGCATCTGCCCGCATGTCCACATCGCCCAGCCGCGCGAGCGCGGGCAGCTGCCGCAGGCGCTGGCCGAATTCGCCGCCAAGGGCATTGACCTCCTCGTCATCAATGGCGGCGACGGCACGGTGCGCGACGTGCTGACCTGCGGCCAGGCGGTGTTCGGCGACGACTGGCCGACCATCGCGGTGTTGCCCAAGGGCAAGACCAATGCGCTCACCGTCGATCTCGGCGTGCCCGAGGACTGGGGCCTGCAGGACGCGATCGACGCGCTCGATCACGGCAGCCGTGTCCATCGCCGGCCGATGCTTGTGTCGCCGGCGCGCGAGCCGGGCAAGCGCGTGGCGGGCTTCATCCTCGGTGCGGGCGCCTTCACCAAGGCGACGCAGGCCGGGCAGAGCGCGCACAAGCTGGGCGCTTTCGACAGCATGGTGGTGGCGGTGACCGGCATCTGGGCGCTGCTGCAATCGCTGTTCGCCGGGCGCGGCAATGCCTGGCGCCGCGGCGCGAAGATGGCGATCGGGCTCGGCGCGGCGGACGCCCCGATGGAGCATAGCGGCCACGGCGATCCGGCGATGCGCCAGCTGCTGTTCGCCTCGACGCTCGAGCGGCTTCCTGCCGGGATCCGGCCCTTCGGCGCGCTCCGCAGCGGTCTGAAGCTGGTCGCCGTCGACCAGATCCCGCGCCGCACCACCGCGCTGGTGCCGCTGATCATCACCGGCAAGCTCAGGAGCGGTCTGCGCGAACGCGGCATCCACCAGCTCGCCGCGACCCAGTTCAGCCTGTCGATCGGCGACCAGTTCATCCTCGATGGCGAGGCCTTCCCCGCAGGCGACTATCGCATCGAGCAGGGGCCGGAGCTCGCCTTCGTCGCACCATGAGCGGCAGCGCCGAGGCGCTTGCCGAACGGATCGCAGCGCGCCTTGCCACCCCGGTCGACCCCGCCGTCGCCGATTTCGCGCGCGCCCTCGCCAGCTCGGCTGGGGCGGTCGCGGTGCTGTTCTACGGGTCGAACCTGCGCACCGGCTCGCTCGACGGCGTGCTCGATTTCTACCTGCTGCTGCCCGGCGAGCGCGAGAGCGCGATCTGGCCGCGGGTTTCCTATCACGAGCGCGCGATTGCGGGCACGACGCTGCGCGCCAAGGTCGCAAGCATGCGCCTTTCGACCTTCGCCAAGGCGGCCGGCGGCGAGCTGGCCGACACCACCATCTGGGCGCGCTTCGTCCAGCCGAGCTGCCTGATCTGGGCTGCCGACGAAAACGCCCGTGCCGAGGTCATTGCCGCCGTCGCTGCAGCCGCCACCACCGCGGCGCGGCTGGCCGCAGCCCTGGGCCCGGTAAGCGGCACCGCCGAGGACTATTGGCGCGCGCTGTTCCGCGCCACCTACAGCGCCGAGTTCCGGGTCGAGAAGCGCGGGCGCGAGAACGACATCCTCGCGGTCAACGCCGAGCACTTCGAGGGGCTGTTGCCGCTCGCGCTCGAGGCTGCCGGGATCGCGCCGGGCCTCCGTGGCACCATCCTCACCCCGCGCCTGATGCCGGCCGAGCGCGCGCGCATTCTCGGCTGGTGGAAGCGCCGCCGCCGCCTGGGCAAGCCCCTGAACCTGCTGCGCCTCGTCAAGGCGAGCACCACCTTCGAGGGCGCGGCGCGCTATGCCGCGTGGAAGATCGAGCGGCACACCGGCATGCCGGTCAAGCTGACGCCGTTCCGCGAGCGCTTCCCGCTACTGGCCGCGCCGCAGGTGTTGTGGGATCTGAGCCAGCATCGCCGCCGGCAGCGCTAGGGCGTCTCTCGCACAGGCCAGATGCGGCCTGTCGGAGCAGGGCCGCGCGGCCGGGCCGGTTCCCTCAAAGATACTGCATCCGGATCGTCATGCGCGTGACCCCCGGGCCCGCGGTGAAGCGGGCCTTGTCGACCGAGGGCGCCTGCGGGACGATGCCGAGGATCTTTTTGATCCCCGGATTGTTCGACATCCCCGCCCCGTCGGTCGAGATATCGGTCTTGCGGTTGCCGTTGGCGTCATGCTGCACAGCGATCGCGAAGGCACCTTCGGCGGGGAGCGGGACGCAGACCGTCATGCTGCCCGCCTGGGGCCGCGCATCGACGCGCATGACATAGCGCTTGCTCACCAGCCAATCGGCCTTGGTGGCGGGATAGGCGCGCACGAACAGGTTGCCCGACGCCGACTTAAGCCCGGTCACGGTGATGTGAACCGCCGGTCCCTTGCCCGCGGCGCATTGCGACAGGTCGTTGTTCATCGCGCGCCCGTAGGCATAGCCCTGCGCTGCGGCCGGCACGGCGATGACGGCCGCCAGCCCGAGCGCAGCCGCAGCGCGGCGGGCAAGGCGAGGGGAAGAGGGCGAAAGGACGGTCATGGGCAGGCTCGCAAGGTAGGGGCGGCAGAACAGGCGCGCAAGCCAAGGGGGAGAGGGGCAGGCCGCGCGCCATCGGGATAGCCTGCGCGCTATGCCGCGATCTGCCTGAATTGCGGCTTAATTGACCGATTCCGACACATTCGCCTGCCCCGCGCGGTGGAAAAGCAGACAAATCGCCTTGTCGCGCGAATCGCAGGGCCCCTATGTCCGCTCAAGCGTCCCAGAAAGGCTCACGCGCCCGCGCCATGACCACGCCCCTGATCTCCCCTTCGATCCTCTCCGCCGATTTCGCGCGCCTCGGCGAGGAAGTCCGCGCCGTCGATGCGGCCGGCGCCGACTGGATCCATATCGACGTCATGGACGGGCATTTCGTGCCCAACATCACCATCGGCCCCGACGTCGTGAAAGCGCTGCGCCCGCACACCGCCAAGCCCTTCGATGTCCACCTGATGATCGCGCCGGTCGATCCCTACCTTCAGGCCTTTGCCGAGGCAGGCGCGGACATCATCACTGTCCATCCCGAGGCCGGGCCGCACATTCACCGCACGCTTCAGGCGATCAAGGCGCTGGGCAAGCAGGCCGGCGTGGTCATCAACCCCGGCACGCCGGTCGAGGTGCTCGACAACCTCATGGACCTTGCCGACCTCATCCTTGTGATGAGCGTCAACCCCGGCTTCGGCGGGCAGAGCTTCATCCCCTCGCAATTGGACAAGATCGCGCGCATCCGCTCGATGATCACGCGCTCGGGCCGGATGATCCGGCTCGAGGTCGACGGCGGCGTCAATGCCGAAACCGCGCGGATGTGCGTCGAGGCGGGGGCCGACGTGCTGGTGGCGGGCTCGGCGACCTTCAGGGGCGGGGCCGATCACTACGCCGCCAACATCGCCGCGCTGAAGGGCGCGAGGTAAGTGGCGAGCCTGCTGCGCTCCCCTGCCGCGACCCGCGCCGAGGCGCTGGTCGAGCGGGTTGCGGATGCGCCGGTGCTGATGCTCGGAAGCGCGCCCGAGCCGGGCGCCGAGGCCACGCCGCCGCCGGTCGAGGAGCCGTCCCGGGCGCTGGCGCTGAGTGACGTCATCGCCGTGCGCTCGGGCCCGGGCGAGGCGCTGATCCGGCTCGCCTATCGCATCGGCATCCCCGGCCATGCCATCGCCGCCCCCTTCCGCCGCCCCCAGGCGACCCGCGTCACGGCCACTGTCGAGAGCCCGAACCGCGGTGACCGCACCGCAGGCACCGCACTGCGCACCGGGCATTTCCTGATCCACGGCGCGCGCCTGCCGATTGCGAGCTTCGATTTCTCGGTCAGCGCGCATCATGCCCCCGGGGTCGAGCGGGTGGTGCATTCCTTCGGCTGGCTCGCCGATCTCGCCGCCAGCGCGCCGCGCACCGATGGCGCCGCGGTGGCCGAGCGGATCGCCGGGCTATGGCTCCATGCCCACACCACTCCGGGCAAGGGACCGGCGTGGGAGGCGGAGCTGGCGGGCCTGCGCCTCGTCGCATGGCTGGTCCACGCGCCGCTGATGCTCGGCGGCAATGACAAGGGCCTGAAGGCGCGGCTGCTTGCCGCCATCGCCGAGACGGCAGGCTGGCTCGACAAGCATGCGCCGAAAGAGCCTGCGGGCTTCGGGCAGGTCGCCGCCTGGGCGGGCGTCGTGGCGGCAGGGCTGCTGCTCCCCCACGGCAAGCCGCGGCGGCTGTTCGGCGAGGCTGGGCTGGTCACCGCCTTGGGCGACATGGTGGGCGAGGATGGCGGCGTGCTGTCGCGCTGCCCCGCTGCGCAGCTCGAGGCGATCCGACTGCTGACCGATCTCATCGCCTGCTACGCGGCGGCTGCGGTCACCCCGCCCCCCGCGCTGGCGGTGATGCGCGAACTGCTGGTGCCGCCGCTGCTCGCTCTGCGCCACGGCGACGGAGCGTTGGGATGCTGGCAGGGGCAGGGAGCGATTCCCGCCGACCGCGTCAACGCCGTGATCGAGGCGAGCGGCGTGCGCACGCGGCCGCTCGCGCAGGCTCAGGGCTGGGGCTACCAGCGCATCAGGGCAGGCGAGACGCTGCTGCAATTCGACACCGCACCGCCCCCGCGCAGCAAGCACGCCCGGACGGGATGCGCCTCGACCCTCGCCTTCGAGCTCAGCGACGGGCCGCAGCGGATCATCGTCAATTGCGGCGGCGCGGCGCTGGCGGGCGGACAGGTGCCCGCGCGCATCGGCCAGGGCCTGCGCGCGACTGCCGCCTTTTCGACACTGGTGCTCGACAACGCCAATTCGACCGCGGTGCTGCTCCACGGCAAGCTCGGCAAGGGGGTCGAGGCGGTCGAACTCGACCGCCGCCAGATTGCCCGCCCCGGTTTTCGCGAGGCCACCCGGATCGAGGCCGCGCACGATGGCTATGCGGGGCGCTTCGGCCTCACCCACCAGCGCATCCTCACCCTCTCGGGCGACGGCACCGAACTGGCGGGCGAGGACATCCTTGTCCCCACCAGCCGGGGCGGCAAGCGCGGCAAGATCGGCTTTGCGATCCGGTTCCACCTCGGGCGCGGGGTCGAGGTGCAGCTTGCCCCCGACAAGCGCGGGGCGAGCCTGCTGCTGCCCGATGGTCGGCTCTGGCAATTCCGCCTCGGCGGCGATAGGGGCGGCGCCGAGGACATCACCTTGCACGCCGAGGACAGCCTGTGGGTCGACGGCGACGGCCGCCCGCACGCGACCGAGCAGCTGGTGATCGAGGGACTGGCATTGCGCAGCGGGGGACAATTCTCCTGGCGCTTCAAGAAGACGGGATAGCTTTCGACATGACCGATGGTGTGATCCGGCGGGCGCTGCTCTCAGTGTCCGACAAGAGCGGTTTGGCGGACCTGGGCCGCGAACTGGCGGCGCGGGGTGTCGAACTTGTGAGCACCGGCGGCACCGCCAAGGCGCTACGCGAGGCGGGCCTGACGGTGAAGGACGTCTCGGACCTCACCGGTTTCCCCGAGATGATGGACGGGCGGGTGAAGACGCTTCACCCCACGGTCCACGGCGGGCTGCTCGCCCTGCGCGACAACCCCGAACACGTCGCCGCGATGGAGGCCCACGGGATCGGCGCGATCGATCTGGTGGTGGTCAACCTCTACCCCTTCGAGGCAACCGTCGCGAAGGGCGCATCCCGCGAAGAGGTGATCGAGAACATCGACATCGGCGGACCGAGCATGGTGCGTTCGGCGGCGAAGAATCATGGCTTCGTGACGATCCTGACCGATCCTGCCGATTACCCGGCTCTGCTGGAGGAATTGGCGGCGAATGACGGCGCGACGTCGCTTGCCTTCCGCATCCGCATGGCAGGCAAGGCCTATGCCCGCACGGCGGCCTATGACAGCGCGATCGCCAGCTGGTTCGCCTTCTCGCCCGCCGCCAGCGACGAGCCGACCCTGTTCCCCGAGACGCTCCCCATGGCGCTGAAGCGCGCCGACACGCTGCGCTACGGCGAGAACCCGCACCAGAGCGCGGCGATCTACGTACCGCAGGTTTCGGGCACCGCGGGCGTGCCGCAGGCGACGCAGCTTCAGGGCAAGGAGCTCAGCTACAACAACCTCAACGACGCCGACGCGGCCTTGGAACTGGCGGCGGAGTTTGCCGGGCAGGAACCGGCGGTCGTGATCGTCAAGCACGCCAACCCCTGCGGCGTGGCGCAGGGCGGCTCGCTGCTCTCGGCGTGGGAAGCGGCGCTGGCGTGCGATAGCGTCTCGGCCTTCGGCGGGATCGTCGCGGTGAACACCGAGTTTGATGCCGCCACCGCTGAGGCGATCAGTGCGATCTTCACCGAAGTCGTGATCGCCCCCTCGGTTTCGGCCGAGGCCCGCGAGATCTTCGCCAAGAAGAAGAACCTGCGCCTGCTCGAATGCGGCGCCCTGCCGAACCCGCGCCGCGGCGGGCTGGCCTTGAAGACCATCGCCGGGGGCGTGCTGATCCAGTCGCGCGACAATGGCGCGATTGCCGCCGGTGACCTCAAGGTCGTGACCAGGCGCGCGCCGACCGAACAGGAATTGAAGGACTGCCTCTTCGCCTGGACGGTCGCGCGCCACGTCAAGTCCAACGCCATCGTCTACGCCAAGGACGGCGCGACCGCCGGGATCGGCGCAGGCCAGATGAATCGCCGCGATTCGGCGCGCATTGCCGCGATCAAGGCGAAGGAAGCCGCCGAGACCCACGGCTGGGACGTGCCTCGCACGGTCGGCAGCGCGGTCGCCTCGGACGCCTTCTTCCCCTTCGCCGACGGCCTCATCTCCGCCGCCGAAGCGGGCGCGACCGCCGTGATCCAGCCGGGCGGCTCGATCCGCGACGACGAGGTGATCGCCGCCGCCGACGCAGCCGGCCTCGCGATGGTGTTCACCGGGATGCGGCATTTCCGGCACTGATTGGTTTTGCGAAGGGGCCTCCGCCCCTTCGTCCTCGGTGCTGTTCCCTCCGCTGCGCTACGGGGCACCTGCGGCTCGCGCGCGTGCGCTCGCGGCGCGTGCCGCGCCGATGGTGGAGCAATCCTCCCCCTAGGGGGAGGGGGACCACCCGCAGGGTGGGGGAGGGGCACGCGCTGTTGCTCCGGAGGCCGCCCTAAGCAATCCCCCGCATTCGTCGCAGGCCCCGCACGGCTCGGCCCGCATCCCTCTTAACCGCAACTATTTTTCACCGCTTCCGTAACCAGTATAGGGCCGCGACCCTAATACGGCCTGTCGCCAGTTCATCCCGCCGCAATCCGGCCGCGGGCATAGCACCGGCGGAAACTTACGCGATTCACGAGTCCCCAATGCGCCTCTTCTCTTCCGACCTGTTCCGCAATTTCGGCATCGGCTTCGTCCTCGGGGCGGTGCTGATCGTCGGCGCGAACGCGGAAGGCTGGAGCGGCGCGATGGCCTCGCCTGCGCAAGCGGCCGAACTGAACGCCACCTCCAATGGCGTCCCCGCCCCCGCAGCCGAGTTCGTGATCGCGCCTGACAAGGGTTGATCCGATGAAAAAATTCGCCGCATTCCTCGTCGCCGGGTCGCTGGCGCTGAGTGCCTGCGCGGGCCCCGCGCTGGCCGAGGAGCCCGTCGCCGCCCCCGCCGCCACGCGCGTCGCCAAGGAAGCCAAAGGCCTCAAGACCGCGGTCTTCGCCGGCGGCTGCTTCTGGGGCGTCGAGGGCGTGTTCAGCCACGTCAAGGGCGTCAAGAGCGCGGTCTCGGGCTATCACGGCGGCACGCGCAAGAGCGCGACCTACGACCTCGTCTCGAGCGGCGTCACCGATCACGCCGAGGCGGTAAAGATCACATACGATCCAGCGGTGGTGCGCTATGACCAGCTGCTGCGGATCTTCTTCTCGGTGGTCGCCGATCCGACGCTCAAGAACCGGCAGGGCCCGGACGTGGGCACCCAGTACCGCAGCGCGATCGTGCCGATGAGCGCCGAACAGGACGCGGTCGCCAAGGCCTACCTCGCGCAGCTCGGCAAGTCGGGGCTGTGGGCGAAGCCGATCGTCACCCGGATCGAACCCTACAAGGCCTTCTACGCCGCGGAAGCCTATCATCAGGACTTCATGCTGGCGAACCCGACGCACGGCTACATCCGGCGCTGGGACGCTCCCAAGGTGGCCGCCCTTAAGCGCATGTACCCGGGCATCTACCGCGCGACCTTCCTCAAGGATGCGGGGTAAGCCCCCAGGCCCTCAAGCCGCGAAGCGGCAGGCCGACAAGAACGACCTCTCCCGCCGCCGAGCGAACCGTCGGCGGGAGCGACACCAACCCTACTGGCGCTTGCCCGCATAGCCCATTATATTCGCAGGCATGCCGCAGCACGCACACAGCCACCGGGAACTGGCCGGCGAGGATCTCGTCTCCGAGGCCGCGCGGGCGCTGATCGCGTCGGGCGAGCAGTGGACATCGATGCGCGAGGCTGTCTTCGCCGAACTCGCCCGGCACGATCGTCCGGTCTCGGCCTATGACATCGCCGACAACCTTTCGCGCTTGCGCGGCAAGCGGGTCGCGCCCAACTCGGTCTACCGCATTCTCGACCTGTTCGTGGCGGGCAACCTCGCGATGCGGGTCGAAAGCGCCAATGCCTATCTCGCCAACACCCACCCGGGCTGCGCGCATGACTGCATCTTCCTCGTCTGCGACGAATGCGGCGAGGCCGCGCATGTCGATGACGAGGACGTGAGCCGCGCGGTGCGCGCGATCGCCGCCGCACGCCAGTTCCAGGCGACTCGGCCGGTGCTGGAGATCCGCGGTCTTTGCAAACAATGCGCGTGATGTTGCCTTCTGCGTTGATCTGCCTCAACCCTTGATCGACACGGCCGAAAGGCGGGTGTAAGGCTAGAGGTTATGACACAGCCGCCTTACACTCCCCTGCTCGATCAGGTTGACACGCCCGACGATCTGCGCCGCCTCAAGCCCGAACAGCTCCGCCAGCTCGCCGACGAACTGCGCGCCGAGATGATCGACGCGGTGAGCGTTTCCGGCGGGCATCTCGGCTCGGGGCTCGGCGTGGTCGAGCTGACCGTCGCGATCCACTATGTCTTCAATACCCCCGAGGACAAGCTGGTGTGGGACGTCGGCCATCAGTGCTACCCGCACAAGATCATCACCGGGCGGCGTGACCGCATCCGCACGCTGCGGCAAGGCGGCGGCCTATCCGGCTTCACCAAGCGTTCCGAGAGCGAATATGACCCCTTCGGCGCGGCGCATTCCTCGACCTCGATCAGCGCGGCGCTCGGCTTTGCCATCGCCAACAAGCTCAAGGGCCGGCCGGGGCGCGGGATCGCGGTGATCGGTGACGGCTCGATGAGCGCCGGCATGGCCTACGAGGCGATGAACAACGCCGCGCAGGCGGGCAACCGGCTGATCGTGATCCTCAACGACAACGACATGTCGATCGCGCCGCCGGTGGGAGGGCTTTCGGCCTACCTCGCCCGGATGGTATCCTCGAGCGAATATCTCGGGATCCGCAGCCTTGCCAGCCGGACGATCCAGAAGATGAGCCGCCGTCTGCACGGTGCAATCGGCAAGGCCGAGGAATTCACCCGCGGCATGGTGACCGGCGGCACCTTGTTCGAGGAACTGGGCTTCTACTACGTCGGGCCGATCGACGGGCACAATCTCGACCACCTGCTCCCCGTGCTGGAAAACGTGCGCGACACCTCCGAAGGCCCGGTGCTGATCCATGTCGTGACCGAGAAGGGCAAGGGCTACGCGCCTGCCGAGAACTCCGCCGACAAGTATCACGGCGTGCCCAAGTTCAACGTCATCACCGGCGAGAAGGCCAAGAGCGCGCCCTCCGCGCCCGCCTATCAGGACGTGTTCGGCCTGACCCTCGCCAAGCTCGCCGAGACCGACGAGCGCATCTGCGCCATCACCGCAGCCATGCCTTCGGGCACGGGGGTCGACAAGTTCGCCAAGGCGCACCCGGCGCGCACCTTCGACGTCGGCATCGCCGAACAGCACGCGGTGACCTTCGCGGCGGGCTTGGCTGCCGAGGGCATGCGGCCCTTCGCGGCGATCTATTCGACCTTCCTCCAGCGCGCCTATGACCAGGTGGTGCACGACGTGTGCATCCAGAACCTGCCTGTCCGCTTCGCCATCGACCGCGCGGGGCTGGTAGGCGCCGACGGGGCGACCCATGCGGGGAGCTTCGACATCACCTACCTCGCGACGCTGCCCAACATGGTGGTGATGGCCGCCGCCGACGAGGCCGAGCTGGTCCACATGACCTACACCGCCGCCGAGTATGACGAAGGCCCCATCGCCTTCCGCTACCCGCGCGGCAACGGCACCGGGGTCCCGATGCCCGAGGTTCCGGTCAAGCTCGAGATCGGCAAGGGCCGCCTCGTGCGCGAGGGCGCGAAGGTCGCGATCCTTTCGCTGGGCGCGCGCCTGACCGAGGCGCTGAAGGCCGCCGACACGCTCGAGGCCAAGGGCCTCTCGACCACCGTCGCAGACCTGCGCTTTGCCAAGCCCTTGGACGAGGAACTGATCGCCCGCCTGATGCGCACCCACGAGGTGATCGTCACGGTCGAGGAAGGCGCCATCGGCGGTCTGGGCGCGCATGTGCTGACCTTCGCGAGCGACGAGGGCCTTACCGATAACGGGCTGAAAGTGAGGACGCTGCGCCTGCCCGACACCTTCATCGATCACGACGATCCGATGAAGCAATATGATCAGGCCGGGCTCAACGCGCCGCAGATCGTCGATACCGTGCTGAAGGCGCTGAAGCACAACAGCGCCGGGATCGAGGCGGGCGAGGAGGCGCGGGCTTGATCCTCGCAGCGGCGCTGGCTGCGACGCTTCAGGCAGCGCCGCCCGCCGATGCTCCGGCAATCCCGCCTTACAAACACCTTGATCCCAAGCCGATGCGCGCCGTGATCGAGGCCTGCGGCTTCAAGCAGGTGTGGGTCGGGCGGAACAAGGCCAAGTATTCGGTGGTGCGGGTGAGCGACACCGCCGCCACCGACGAGCAGCTGACCTGCGCGGCAAAGGCGCTAGACACCACTTTCTACAACTACGAATTCTCCCCCGAGCTGACCCCGCGGTTCGCGCCGATCCGGGCAAGCTTTGCGCGCCCGCGCCAATTGGCCGAGGCGCGCGCGCGTTTTGCCAGGGAGCCCGAGCGCGGCCCTCCGCCCGAACGCCTGCCCGACGAAAGCAATGCCGCGCTCGCCGAGCGGGTCGAGACCTTCTGCGGCGCCGATGCCGAGGGCGCGCTGGTGCAGAAGGAAGGCTACACCCTGCTCTCGGACGACTGGATGGCACAGCGCTCCGCGTCCCCAGATGCGATGGTGGCGATGGCCGAGACGATGGGGTGCCTGATGCAGGCCTCTGTTATCGCCGATCTCACGCTGGGACGACCAGCGCCCTAGCGCGGCTTCGTGATCAACAAACCTTCCGGATTGGCGGGCGGCTCCACCGGCGTGATTCTTTCGGCCGGCGGCGAACTGTCGGGAGCCGCGCGCGCCGCCGCCTTCAGCGCCTCCAGCTCCTCCAGCCACATCCGGTCGCGTTCCGAGATCGGTTCGCCCTTCAGCGCGGCGATATCACGTCGCCGCTGGGCGAGGTAGGTCTCGCGGCGCAGACGGTAGGGATCGTCCGAGGCGCGGATGCCCGCGATTTCCTCGTCGAAGGCGAGGCGCTGGTCGAGGCCGTTGATCACGAAATAGCCGACCGCGTACTCGGTCCGGTTGAACGGCTCGCCCACCACCGTCGGCAGCAGCAGCTGATCGAGGATCCGTCCGCCCAGATCGCGCACCGTCGTCGCGCCGGTCACCGGTATGTAGAGATAGGGGCCCGGCCCAACCCCGTAGAAGCCGAGCGTGTTGCCGAAGCCGTTGCGGCGATAGGGCAGATCGGCCTTCTTGCCCGCCACGTCGAACAGCCCGCCCACGCCCACGGTGGTGTTGATCGCCAGCCGCCCGAGGGTCTCGAACGCCTTGCCGACCTTGCCCTGCAGCAGGAAGTTGAGCGCATTGCTCGGCTCGCCGAGGTTGCGCACCACGTTGCCCAGTCCGTCCCGGATCGGCTCGGGCAGCCCGTCGCGATAGCCCCGCGCAAGCGGTTCGACCAGCGCGCCGTCGACCGCCTGGACGGCGCGAAAGCTCTCTTCGTTGATCGCTTCCATCGGATCGCTCTTGGGCGGGCCGACTTCGCCCTGGACCACGATCTCGCCGACCGGCGGCGCGCTGTCCGGCTGCGGCTTTGGCGGGCCTTCGGGGGTATCCTGGACTGCGGCCAGGCTGAAGGAGAGCGGCAGCACCGCGCGGCGCTCGAGAAGGGGTGGCGGCGACGGCAGCGCCACCTGGTCGGCGGCAGGCTGGGCCGCGCCGAGTACGGCGCTCAGCAGCGCGGGCGAGGTCGAAAGCAGCGCAAGTCCGGCCATCGCATTCCTTTCACCTGCGCCATTGCCCCCACGATAGGCGCGCGTCTTCCACGATTCTTGCCCTTTACCCGCGCGATCTTTACGCAAGCCTGACCAGCCCCCGAAGCCCCGCGAAAGGCCCCCATGTCCCTCATCCAGATAAGCCGTGAAGGCCCCGTCACGATCCTCACGCTCGACCGCGCGGAAAGCATGAACCCGCTCGGCGCACCGGGCGACGGGGACGCGTTCGTCAGTGCCCTCACTGCGATCAACCGAGACATGGAATGCCGGGTGGTGATCCTGACCGGTGCGGGGCGGGCGTTCAGCGCGGGCGGCGATGTCAAGGCGATGCGGGACAGGACCGGCACCTTCGGCGGCACCACCCCGGCGATCTCGGACGGCTACCGCGACAACATCCACCTGATGCTGCGCGCCCTGTATGGCCTGCGCGTTCCGCTGATCGCGGCGGTCAATGGCCCGGCGATCGGGCTGGGGTGTGATGTCGCCTGCCTCGCCGACATCCGCATCGCGTCCGAGACCGCGAAGTTCGGGGTGACCTTCCTCAAGCTCGGGATCATCCCCGGCGACGGCGGCACCTGGATCCTGCCGCGCGTGATCGGGATGAGCCGCGCGGCCGAGCTGTTCTACACCGGCGACGTGATCGACGCCGCCACCGCGAAGGACTGGGGCCTCGTCAGCCGTGTGGTTCCGCCCGAGGCATTGATGGACGAGGCGCGCGCGCTCGCGGGCCGGATCGCGCTCCTCCCCCCGCACGCGCTGCGCCACACCAAGAACCTGCTGCGCCAGGGCCAGCAGGTGAGCTACGACACCGCGCTCGAACTCGCCGCCAACACCCAGGCGATGATGCACACCACCGCCGACCATGCGGAAGGCGTCGCGGCGCTCATCGAGAAGCGGCCTGCGGTGTTCACGGGCGAATAGGAGGATGCGCCGCTGGGCTCTGCGCATCGCGGCGGCGCTGACGCTCGCCTATCTGGCGCTGCTCGCCGGGCTGTGGTGGGCGCAGGCGAGCCTCATCTACCCCGCGCCGCAGGATCGCCACGCCCCCGCGCCGGGCTTTGCTGCGGTGACCCTGACGAGCGAGGACGGTCTCGCGCTCGAGGCCCATTGGCGTGCGCCCGACCCGGGCCGCCCGGCGGTGGTCTATTTCCACGGCAACGGCGGCTCGCTCGCCGGGGCGACGCGCGAGACGGCATTGCTGGCGGAGCGGGGCTACGGCGTGCTGCTGGTCGAGTATCGCGGCTATGGCGGCAATCCGGGCGCGCCGTCGGAAGCGGGGCTCTATGCCGACGGGCGCGCGGCGATGGCGTTCCTCGCCGCGCAGGGGATCGCGCCCGCGCGAACGGTGGTGATCGGCCATTCGCTGGGCTCGGGCACGGCGACCGAGATGGCGCGGCAATTCGCCCCGGCAGCGCTGATCCTGCTCGCCCCGTTCACGACCCTTCCCGATGCTGCGGCCTTTGCCATGCCGTGGGTGCCCGCCGAGTTGCTGGTGCGCGATCGCTACGACAACCGCGGCAAGCTTGCGGGCCTCGCGATGCCGGTGCTGGTGCTGCACGGAACGGCCGACGCGGTGGTGCCCTTCACGCTCGGCAAGCGGCTGGCGGCAGCCGGGCCGACCGCGACCTTTCGGGCGGTGGAAGGCGCGGGGCACATGATCTCGCTCGACCCGCAGGTGCAGGCCGCGCAGGCGGATTGGCTAGCGGGGAACAGCCTTTAGAGCCACTTGAACACGCCCGCCGGGATCCCGGCGCGCCATAGGTGAAGCCAGCTCGCCGCCAGCCACAGCCCCGTGCCCACCGCCAACGGCACCGTGCCGACACCGGTGAACTGCCCCAAGCGCGGCCACCAGGAGGTGCGGCTCGACCATTCGGCCCAGGCCTCGCCCATCAGCGCCGCCTTCTTGCCATCCTGCAAGCGCGATCCGACCAGCGACAGCACCCCCATCGCAAGGGCGGTGATCATCGTTCGGGTGCTCCAGAACAGCACCATGTGCGAGAGCGCCCACAGGCCGATCCCCCACATCATCGGGTGGCGCGTGACGCGGAACACGCCCTTGGGCTCGGCGCGTGCCTGCTGCTCTGCGAGCGGGGTCGGGAGCGCGGGGTTGCCGATCAGCGATCCGGCGAGCAGCACCATCGCGGGCCAGGTCAGCAGCGTGGCGATGATCCACCCCGCCTCGCCCGAACCCGGGAGATCGGCGGGCGGCGCGGCGAGGAAGGCGAAATAGACCCAGGCGAGCGCGGCGAAACTCACCACGGTGTAGGCGATCTGGAAGCCCCCCGCCCCGATCGCGCGCACCATCGGCATCCGCAGGGGGTGCGACATGGCGAAGTGCGAGCCGACGAAAGCGGCATTGGCCGCGGCGAGCGTGATCAGATCCCCATCCATGGCCGCCAAGCTAACATGGGTTGGCAAGGCCGCCTAGCCGCGCTTCACGCAAGTTCCACCCTGGCGCTCGGCAGCCCGGTCGGCACGATCGTCGCCTGCGCCGCGGCAACGTGGACCGGAGCCTCGCCCTCGCTCTCGGCCCAGACATCGGCGCGCACCACCACCTGGCGCTTGCCCGCCTTGATCACGGTGCCGCGCGCGCGCAGCCGCTCGCCCTTGGCCGGGCGCAGGAAGTCGATGGTGTAGCCCCCCGTCACCACGTCGCCCGCCACCGAGGCCCCCGCCCAGGCGCAGGCATTGTCCGCCATCAACCCGACGATCGCTCCGTGAGCGAAGCCGTGGTGCTGGGTCATCTCGGGGCGAAGTTCGAGGGTGAGTTCGCTCTCCCCTTGCCACACCCTGACCGGCTCGACATCGAGCCAGCTGGAGAAGCCCGACCGGGCGACCGCGACCTGCTTCATGTAGGCGATTGCGGCTTCGGGGCTGTCGAAGCGGGTGACGGGGGAGGTCGACATGGGAGACTCCTTAAGTCTGATTCACAGACTTTATGCGCCTTGCCATCGGCGCGCGCAAGTCTGATAATCAGACGATGAAAACCTATCGCCTCTCCCGCGCGCCGTGCCCCGTCGCCCGCGCCGCGCGCCTGCTCGGCGATCGCTGGGTGCTGCTGATCCTGCGCGACGCCTTCCTGGGGGCGGAGCGGTTCGAGGAATTCGTCGCGCGGCTCGGGATCAATCGCGCCGCGCTCACCTCGCGGCTGGCGATGTTGCAGGAGGCAGGCCTGCTCCGCCGCGACCCGCCCGAAGGCAAGCGCGCGCGCTATGTCCTGACGGAGAAGGCGCAGGCGCTGGTGCCGCTGTTCACCGAGTTGGCGGGCTGGAGCGCCGCGCACCTCTACGGCGAGGGCGAGACCGCCCCGCCCTGGCCGCCACTACGGGGTGACTAGCCGCCGATCCCGATCAGTTCGACCTTGAACACCAGCGTTGCATTGCCCGGGATCGGTCCGCGCCCGACCGGGCCATAGGCAAGGTCGGCGGGAATCGCGATCTCGATGATCTCGCCCACGCCCATCTGGGGAATGGCGATCTGCCAGCCGGGAACCAGCCGCGCCAGCGGGAAGGTGGCCGGTTGCCCCCGCGCATAGGAGCTGTCGAACACCGTCCCGTCGAGCAGCTTGCCCTCGTAGTGGACGGTAACCACGTCCGAGACCTTGGGCTTCTTCTCCGAGGCCAGATACTTGAGCCAGCGCCAGCGCAAGCCGCCCTCGGCGGTGTACCACCCGTCCTCCGCCTTGAGGCCGAGAAGGTAAAGCTGCTGCTGCGCGTGCCACGCCGGATTCTGGGCGTTGGCGTCGGGCGCCTTGTCCTGCGCGGCGGCAGGGGCGCCGGAGATCACGGCGGCGAGCAGCAGCGCGCCCGCCAGCGCGGCGAGGGGCTTCGCTTGCATGCCCATCACCAGTCGTAGGCCTCGGGCCGCTGGCTTTCGTCCAGCTCGCGGTAGCGATCGCGCAGCCGCGACTGGTGGCTGGTGAGATCCTGCTTCACCCCGCCGATGAACACCTGGGTGGGCACCGCGCCCGCCTCGAGCGGGTCCTCGCTCCAGATCACCACATCGCCGAGCGCGCCGGGCTTCAGCACCCCCGCCTTGCCGCCCATCCCGCTGATCTCGGCCGGAACCGAGCTGATCGCGGCGAAGGCCTGCCCCCAGCTCATTCCCGCCGCGCCCGGCAGCCGGTTCAGCGCGACGAGATTGCCCGCCACCTGCTGCAGGCGGCGGGGGTTCTGGAGCGAGTCGGCGTTGATCGCGACCTTCACGCCCGCGCGCATCATGCGCCCGGCGTTGGACTGGGTCGCGCCCAGCTGTTCGAAGCTGGCAGGCAGATCGTTGAGGCCGTTGGCGATCACCGGCACCCTGGCGGCGGCGATCTCGCTTGCCACCATCCACCCCTCGGTCGCGCCCACGAGCACCAGATCGAGCGCCGGGAACTCGCTCTTGAGCGCGAGCGCGCCGCGGATGTCGGAGGCGCGTTCGGCGGCGACATAGAGCTTCTGCTTGCCCGTCACCACCGGCACCAGCGCCTCGGCATCGAAGCGGCTGAGCAGGACTTCGTCGTCCTTGACGATCTCGGTGGTCTGCGGCGTGCCGGGCTTGCCCGCGAGCGCCTGCGCCTCGCGCAGGGAGGCGCGCAGCAGCAGGTGCGCCGCCGGACGGCTGCCGCCCGCAAGGCGCGCCCCGTTCTCGCCCAAGTCGACCATCTGGAACGCGCGCGCCTGCATCACCGGGGTCGCATCGCCATCGAGGTCGATGATCGCGCCTTGCCCCGCAAAGATCGAGCCGGTCGGCACGGTGGTGGTCGCCGCGCGGGTGATCCCGGCGGCGCGGTGGACGAGGATGTGCTGCGAGAGCGGGTTGATACCGGTCGCCGCATCGAGCGCCGCACTGAAGGGCGAGGCGGCGGCGCGCGAGTCCTCGGTCTCGCTCACCGCCGAGACATCGGCAAGGCCGAGCGTGGTGACGGTCGCGAAGATGCCGGGGGTAACGTAGGCGCCCCTGGCATCGACCGGCGTGCCGCCCGCAGGGGCGCCAGCGGCGGGGCCGGCATAGACGACCTTGCCGCCCTGAACGACGACTGTGCCGCCCTCGATCGGCTCGCTGCCGTCGCCGACGACGACCCGGGCATTGGTGATGGTCACGTCCTGCGCCATGGCGGGCGCGGCGCAAAGGGCCAGAGTGCTGGCCGCTAGTGTGAGGAGCCGCTTCACTTCACATCTCCTTCACCGGGCTGGCCGAGCTCGAAATCGCTCACCGGACGCGTCTTGGGGTTGAGCGCATCGAACATCAGCGCCCCGTCGATCCACACCTTCTCGGGCCGCGAATAGACCGAGAGCGGATCGCCGTTCCACAGCACCACGTCGGCCATCTTGCCGGTCTCGAGGCTGCCGGTCATGTCGCCGATCCCCATCGCCTTGGCGGCGTTGTAGGTGATCCAGCCGATCACGGTCGCATCGGGGATGTCGATCCCCACCCGCGCGCCGGCGGCCTGCGCCTTGGCGGCCTCCTGATTGAGGCGCTGGATGTCGTTCTCGTCGTCCGAGTGGATCACCACGCAGGCGCCCTCGCGCTGAAGGAAGGCAGCGTTCTCGAGGATGCCGTCGTAGCTTTCCATCTTGAACCCGTACCAGTCGGCCCAGATCGCCGAGCACACGTCATTCGCGCGCAGCAGGTCGCCGATCTTGTAGGCCTCGACCGCGTGGTGGAAGGCGGCGACCTTGTAGCCCATCTCCTTGGCCATATCGAGCACCAGCGCCATCTCGTCGGCGCGGTAGCAGTGGTTCTGGATCAGGATCTCGCCCTTGAGCACGCCGACCAGCGTTTCCTTGCCGAGATCGCGCTTGGCCT
Organism: Erythrobacter donghaensis; assembly: GCF_001557325.1. Taxonomy (GTDB): domain Bacteria; phylum Pseudomonadota; class Alphaproteobacteria; order Sphingomonadales; family Sphingomonadaceae; genus Erythrobacter; species Erythrobacter donghaensis_B. Next base: position 12,303 of record NZ_LSJS01000081.1, on the reverse strand, counting down.
TCTTGTCGTTGGCATAGTCGATCGCGGCGAGCCACGTCTCGCGGTTGACCGCAAGGTTGCCCATCCGGGTCGAGGGCATCCGCCCGCGCTCGCCATAGACGCGCTTGGGGTTTTCCCCGCAGGCCATCTTCATCGAGTAGGGCGCGCCCGGGAACTTCATCCCCTGCATCGTGCGCGCCGGGACGTTCTTGAGCGTCACCGAGCGCCCGCCCATCAGGTTCGCCGAGCCGGGGAGGATCTGCAGGCTCGTGATCCCGCCATTCGCCAGCGCGCGGCTGAAGCCGGGGTCCTGCGGCCAGACCGAGTGTTCGGCCCACACCTCGGGCGTGGTCGGACTGGTCGCCTCATTGCCGTCCGAATGCGCGTCGACACTGGGCGAGGGGTAATCGCCGAGGTGCGAGTGAATGTCTATGATGCCGGGGGTGACAAACTTGCCGGTGCCGTCGAACAACGCGATGTCGGCCGGGATCGGCGTGTCGGGGCCGCCGACCGCGACGATCTTGCCGCCGCTCATGAAGACGACGCCATTGTCGATCTTCTTGCCGCGCCCGTCATAGATGGTCGCGCCCCGGATCGCGGTCGCGACATTGGGGAAGGGCTTGTAGGTCGAGGGGTAGACCGGTTCGCCCGGCTTGATGGCTGCGAAGGCGGGTGCCTCGGCGGCCTCCTCGTCCTTGCCCTTCTTCTTGTCCCGCTCTTTCGCGTCGGCGACGGTGGCCCCCGCGATCAGCGCCAGTGCGCTCGCAAGGGTGGCCAGCGCGCCTGAACGGGCGCGCCACTTCGATTCTCGATACATGCAAACCTCGCGTTATTCCGCTCCACTTGCTTTGGAACGGAAAACGCGAGGTTTGTCCATGGTGTCGGACGAAATTCGTGTCCGGTGAACGTTACGCGGCGGGGCCGGTGACGGGGCGGATGCCGGCCTGCTGCGCCTCGGCGTCGCCGAAGACGCGTTCGGCTTCGGAGACCGCACCGTCGTCGCGCAGCGTGTCGAGGTGCATCAGCTTCCTGATCAGCGGGCTGACCAGCAGCACCCCGACGCCGACCGCCACCGCGATCCAACCGATCTGCGAGTAGACCCCGAGCACGACGTCCTTGCCCGCACCCTCGCCCGAGGCGGCTTCCGAACCCGTCGCGGCGGCGATCAACCCGGCGGCGAAGTTGCCGGTGGCCGAGGCGAAGAACCAGGTGCCCATGATCAGCGAGGCCATGTGCGCCGGAGCCAGACGGTTCATTGCCGACAGGCCCACGGGGCTGAGGCACAGCTCGCCGGTGGTGTGGAGCAGGTAGATGAGGAAGATGAACAGCACCGGGGTGAGGTTCCCGGTCGCCGCGCCCGCGACCAGCACGAGGAAGCCCGCACCCAGCTGCATCAGCGCAAGGCCGAACTTGGCCGGGGCCGAGGGCTCGAGCCCCTTGCGCCCGAGCCACGTCCACAGCGCCGCGAATACCGGGGCCAGCAGCACAATGTAGGCCGCGTTGACTGACTGGAACACCGATGCCGGAACCTCGAAGCCGAAGATCGTCCGGTCGACGTGACGATCCGTGTAGAGGTTGAGCGAAGAGCCCGCCTGTTCGAACAGCGCCCAGAACAGGATCGAGCCGAGGATCAGGAACATCGCGGCGAAGATCCGATCGCGATCCTCGTTCCGGCGCGTGAAAGCCTCGTAGACCATCGCCAGCAGCATGCCGATACCACCCGCCGCGGCCACTGGCACCATGGCCGAATTGCCGATACCGACCATCAACATACCGAAGATCGCCACGGCTGAAGAGAACAGGAAGAAGCCCAGCGACGGCTTGGGTGCGCGATCAAGCGAGCCATAGGGAATCTGGAAAGCAGCAATGTAGAGCACGTAGCTGACCAGAGCGATACCGAATGTTCCGAGGAGCGTGCCGACCACGCCCTGATTCTGGACCATCCACCACGCCATCCCGACAGCCGCCAGACCGACGGCATAAAGGCCCCATTCGGTGCCCTTCGTCAGCGCAATCGGCGGCTCGCCGCGGCCCAGCAGCAACGGCTTGAACACGGTGAACACGATCAAGCCGAGCAGCATCCCGAAGCCCGCCGCGCCGAAGCCGTAGGCCCAGCCGTAGGTCTCGCCGAGATAGCCGCACAGCAGCGAACCGAGGAACGCGCCGAGATTGATGCCCATGTAGAAGATCGTGTAGGCCCCATCGCGCCGCACGTCGGTGCGCGGGTAGAGCTGGCCGACGATCACCGAGATGTTCGCCTTCAGGAAGCCCGAGCCGACGATGATGAAGGCCAGCGCCAGCCAGAAGATGCTGAGGCTCGCCGCGTCTTGTCCGCCATTCCCTTCGAAGCCCATCAGGAAGTGGCCGAAGGTCAGCAGCACCGCGCCATAGGTGACGGCCTTCCTCTGCCCGAGATACTTGTCGGCGAGATAGCCGCCCAGCACCGGGGTGATGTAGACGAGCGCGGTATAGGCGCCGTAGATCACGCCCGCCTGCGCGTCGTCGAAAAGCCAGTGCTTGGTGAGGTAGAAGATCAAGAGCGCCCGCATGCCGTAGTAGGAGAAGCGCTCCCACATCTCGGCGAAGAAGAGGACGAACAGACCCTTGGGGTGGCCGAGGATTGTCCCGGCGCTGTCCCCGTGCGGAAGCTCAGTTGTGGCCATGCTTGTTTGAATCCCTGAAGTGCGCCCCTCTCGCGGACGCGGTCCCATGGCCGCGCACCCTAGCGCGTGTTGCGCGAGTGTGAAGCATTTGTTGCGGATGAATCCCCGTGGGCTCTCCTTGACCGCATGGCTGTATTATGGCACTGATGCACCTCGCAAGGGACTCCAGCCGCCATGAACCCCAACCGCCCCGTCTACTTGAAGCTGCGCGACCAGATCGCCGCGGCGATCATCGACGGGGTCTATCCGGAAGGGGCGATGCTCCCCTCGGTGCGCGCGCTCGCGGCGGAACAGAGGGCCAATCCGCTCACGGTCGCCAAGGCCTACCAGCAGTTCCAGAACGACGGGCTTGTCGAGGTGCAGCGCGGCGTGGGCATGTATGTCGTGCGCGGCGCGGCCGAGCGGCTGCGCGCGGCCGAGCGCGAGGCTTTCCTGCGCGAGGAATGGCCCGAGATCCGTAACCGGATGGCGCGGCTGGGCCTCGATCCGGCGGATCTTGCGCCGACCTCCTGACAAGTTCCTAACTTACAGCGCTGTAGGTTGCGCTGTTTCCCGTAATGTGACACTTTGCATGCAATTCCGGGTGGCGGGATTGCATAAGTCGCACGCTTGGGATTAAAGGGGCAGCCTCACGGGTCGGAGGCGCGTAATATAAACGACGGGGTAACCCGCATAGCGGCGTCAGCGTGGTCGGGCCATGCTGGCCGCCGGGAGATCGGTATGATCAGATCCGAACTGTTGCAGGAATTGCACAAGGACAACCCAGACCTCCGCGCCGACGAGATCGAGCAGGTGGTGGACATCTTCTTCGACGAGATCGCGCAGCGGCTGGCCGAGGGCGGACGGGTGGAGCTGCGCGGCTTCGGCGCGTTCTCGACCCGCGAGCGCGAGGCGAGAAGCGGTCGCAACCCGCGCACCGGCGAGACGGTGGACGTGCCCTCGAAGCGCGTGCCCTACTTCAAGGCCGGCAAGGAAATCCGCGAGCGGTTGAACAAGTGAGTTGCGAGGGCGCCTCCGCGCCCTCGTCCTCGGCGCTATTCCCTCCGCTTCGCTCCGGGGCGCCTGCGGCTCGCGCCGTGCGCTCGCGGTCGCTGCGCGACCGAGCCAGCGCTCCCTTCATCGTTAGCGTTTGGCGCTGATCGGCCCCGAAGGGCCGCAAGCGCGAACGCGCGTCCGCAGGTGCTCGATCCGGCAGGGATCGAAACGCACCGAGGACGAGGGCGCCGAGGCGCCCTCGCAAAACAGATCACGCCGCGCGGGGCATGGGATCATCATGCGCTAGGCCGGGCACGGGGAGCGCGCGCTCGATCTCGAGCGCGGCGAACACCAGCTCGATCAGGCGCTCGCCTCCGCCGCTCATGCTCACGTCGACCGGCAGCATGCCGAGCGCGGCCATGTCGCCCGCCTCGTCGTCCCCCGGCACGGCGATGATCCGCGTCATCGTCGGCGCGCGGGTCTCGACCAGCGGAGTGAGCTCGCGCGAGACATCGGTGACGCCGGTCGCGATCACCAGCACGCTGCGGCGGTCCATCCCGATTGCGTCCCAGCTGCGCGGGTCGGCCGGGTTGGCGCGGTGGACGTGGTAGCCATCGGCAAGCGCGGTCTGGAAGCGGTCGTGATCGGGCTCCAGCGCGAGATAATCGACATCGTTGAAAGCGAGCGCATCGGCGACCGCGCGGCCCGCAGTGGTCATGCCGATGATGACGACCGCCGCGTCGTCGCCTGCCATCTTGCTGTCGGGCGGGCCCTGCCGGAGCCGCCCGGCAAGCTTGCGCCCGAGATTGGAGACGAAGGGCGTCGCCGCGAGGCTGATCGCGATCGCGGTGACCATCGTCGAGACCAGCCGCGGCTCGGCCAACCCGGCGACCGCGGGCAGCGCCAGCAGCACCAGCGTGAACTCGCTCCCCTGCCCGAGCAAAAACCCGAGCTGGATCGAGCCCGGCACCGACCAGCGGTTGAGCAGCGCGGCGACCACGTTGAAGGCGCATTTCGCCGCGATCACCCCGAGAGTCATCGCCACCACCAGCTGCCAGTCGCGCACCAGCTGCGCCGGGTCGATCGACAGGCCGACCGAGATGAAGAAGAAGCTCATGAACAGCCCGCGGAAGGCATCGATCTCGGTCTGCACCAGGATGCGGTAGCGCGAATCCGCGACCGCCATCCCGCCGAGGAACGCGCCCAGTGTCAGCGACAACCCGGCCATCCCCGTCGCCCACCCGGCGGCGAGCGCGATGAACAGCGCGGTGGCGGTGTAGACCTCGGTCGTGCCCGCGCGGGCGATCAGGCCGAAGATCGGCTCGGTCAGGAACCGCGCGAAGAGCACCGCGATGGCGAAGGCGGCGAGTGCCTTGGCCCCCGCCATCCCCAGCGCCGGGGCGAGCGCGCCCCCGCTGGCGAGCGCGCCGGCGGTCACCAGCAGCAGGATCGCGGCGATGTCCTGAAAGATCAGGATTGATTGTGCCGCGCGGCCCACCGGGCAGTCCTCCTGGTCGCGTTCGCGGATAAGGCCGATGACGACCGCGGTGGAGGACAGGCCCATCCCGAAGCCCGCGATCACCGCGAAGGTCGGCGGCAGGCCGAAGGCCCAGAACAGCGCGGCAAAGGCCCCGCCCGCAACGATCATCTGCAGGCTGCCGAAGCCGAAGATATTGCCCGCCTCAGCGCGGATGCGGCCCAAAGAGAAGTGCAGGCCGAGGTTGAACAGCAGGAACATCACCCCCGCTTCCGCCATCGCGGCGACCACCGGCCCGCTGAAATCGGCCGCCATTCCGAGGCTCGAGAGGCCCAGCCCCATGCCGAGATAGCCGACGATCGGATTGAGCCGCAGCGCGCGGCTGCCCAGCGCTGCGGCAATGCCGAGCCCCAGCAGCGTGATCGCCGGCTGGATCGTGTGCACCACCGAATGCGCGTCTGTCATTTCGCCCGCCATCACGCGCCTTGCCCAAGTGATTATCCTGAGACGCCCAAATGGGGCTTGCGAGGCGGACTGGCAAGCGCGTGCGGCGGGCTCTGGCCATGGCCTGCCGATCTGTGGCAAGGGCGCAAGTATGCGGGCGTGGCGGAATGGTAGACGCCGGGGACTTAAAATCCCCTGATCCTTGATCTTGCGGGTTCGAGTCCCGCCGCCCGTACACCGGCCCCCGAAGGCCCGACGGCGCCCCTGTCTGCGTCAATTTGACAGTGCCGCATGGGGTCGGCCCGGGGGCGCCATTATCCTGGCCTTAACGCCTTCCTGCGTAATCCCTCATGAGAAGCGCGGGATCAGACCGTCCCGTGCATGTCTCGCCAGTGCCAGGACCAGGGGCTGTCGGGTTGGGACAACAGGCATGGAACCAGCGAGCCAACACGCACGCCTCGAACCCGTTCCGGAGCAGCCCGGCGACGAGCAGCGCACCGCGCCTCGCTTCACGCTGCTGATCCGGGCGGCCAAGCTCGTCTCGGCGCAGGGCGAGTTCGTCTGCGTGATCCGCGACGTGTCCGAGACCGGGGTGAGCGTGCGGCTGTTCCACGGACTGCCCTCGTGCAAGGACTTCGCGCTGCACATGCCGGCCGGCGCCGTTTACGAGGTCGCGCGGGTCTGGCACAAGGGCAACGAGGCGGGCTTCACCTTCGCAGGCCAGGTCGAGGTCGACACGCTCGTCAACGAGGCGAGCGACTATCCCAAGCGCGGGCTGCGCCTCGCGCTGTGCTTCCCGGTCACGGTGAACTTGCTCAGCGGACAGTTCGAGGCGCTGGTCGAGAACTTCTCGCAACAGGGCGCGCGGCTGACCTGCGACCAGCTGCTGGCGATCGACCAGACGCTGCGCATCGCCATGCCTGCGGTCGGCGGGGGCAAGCCGCGCGAGGTGCGCGCCAAGGTGCGCTGGCGGCGCGACCAGCATTACGGGGTGGTGTTCGACGACACCTTCACCCTCGGCGATTTCGCGCGGCTGGCGGCGCTGCTCCAGGCCCCGGCGCTGCTCGAGAACGGCGGCGCGCCCGCGTCCGCCGCCGCGCCTGCCGCCTAGGCGGGGACGAACTTCAGCGCGACGCCGTTGATGCAGTGGCGCTTGCCGGTGGGCCTCGGCCCGTCACCGAAGATGTGCCCAAGGTGCCCGCCGCAATCGGCGCAGTGCACCTCGGTGCGCGGGTAGCCGATCAGGTAGTCGGTCGAAGTGCCCACCGCGCCCTTGTCGATCGCCTGCCAGAAGCTCGGCCAGCCCGTGCCGCTGTCGTACTTGGTCGCCGAGGAATAGAGCTGGTTGCTGCACGCGGCACACACGAAGGTGCCCTTGCGCTTTTCCTTGTTGAGCGGCGAGGTGAACGCGCGTTCGGTCCCCGCCTCGCGCAGCACGTAATACTGGTCGCGGGTCAGCAGCTTCTTCCATTCGGCATCGGGTCGGCCCTTGGGGTAGCTCTTGGCCTCGGCCGGCGAGGCGCCGCAGGCGCTCACGAAGGGCAACAATCCGCCGATCGCGGCACTCGCGGCGAGCAGGCGGCGGCGGTTCAGGAAGGGCAGGCGCATGGGTATCTCCGTAGGGCGGGCGCTGTGCCCGCCCCTCTTTTACGTCGAAAACCGCCGCCGGGTTTCAGCCCGCGAAAAAACTCAGAAAGTCGTGATCTCGACCTCGAGCTTGCGGAAGCCGTGGACGAAGTTCGCCCGCACCCGCTCGACATCGCCCGCGACATGCACCCGCATCCGGCGCTTGTGCATTTCCTCGAGCAGCACACGCAGCTGCAATTCGGCCAGCCGCGCACCGACGCAGCGGTGGATGCCGTAGCCGAAGGCGAGGTGGCGGCGCGCGTTCTCGCGGGTGAGGTCGAGCTTGTCGGGATCGTCGAACACCTCCTCGTCGCGGTTGGCGCTGATGTACCACAGCACCACCTTGTCGCCCGCCTTGATGGTCTGGCCGAACACCTCGGTGTCCTGGGTGCAGGTGCGGCGCATGTGCGCGAGCGGGGTCTGCATCCGCAGGCATTCCTGCACCGCGTTGGGGATGAGGTCGGGGTTCTCCTCGAAGGCTTTGCGCTGGTCGGGGAACATGTCCATGGCATGGATGATCCCGCTCATGGTGTTGCGGGTGGTGTCGTTCCCGCCGACGATCAGCAGCACCAGGTTGCCCATGAATTCCTCGGGCCGCATCTGGTTCATCGCCTCGGAATGGATCATCATCGAGATGAGATCATTGCCCGGCTCCTTGTCCATCGTGCGCTCGATCCAGAGCGTCTGGAAATAGGCTCCCATTTCGTGGAGGATGCCCCAGCGCATCTCGTCGAGCGCGCGGATCGAGCCGAGCTCGGTATCGCCCGACCAGTCCGACCAGAAGGTCAGCAGGCGGCGGTCTTCCCAGGGAAAGCCGAAAAGGATCGCGAGCATGCCGGTGGTGAGCTCGATCGACACGGTATCGACCCAGTCGAACACTTGCCCGCGCGGCAGGCTGTCCAGCAGCTCGCCGGTGCGCTGACGGATTTCCCTCTCCATGTCGGTGACGGCCGAGGGCGTGAACTTGGGCGCGACGGTGCGGCGCTGGCCGGTGTGCTGCGGACGGTCCATCGCGATGAACATCGGCAGCTCGCGCCGCTCGATGGTGGAATCGGCCAGTTCCTCTTCGCTGAGGCGGTTGAGGATGGTGATCCCGCCATGCTCCCAGCTCGACGAGAACAGCTCGGGCAGGGCCTCGATGTGCTGGATCGCCTTGTGTCCGACCACCGCCCAATAGGGGCCGAAGGGGCTTTCGGGGATCCAGTGGAGCTGGCCCGCCTTGCGCATCTCGGCAAAGATCGGCTGCCACTTATCCTCGAAATAGATGTCCGAGCGGCTGACGTCCCACGGATGGCTGTGCCGGAGCCGCTCTTCAGGATGCTGGGCGAAATGGGCCTGAAGCGCGTCGTAGGAGGAAGGCTCGCGCCGCACCTGCGGACGCTGGATTCCGGGCGGGGTGGGGGCAATCGTGGCCATGTCTGTCTCCCGTCGGGCGGCGCTTATCGGGTGGGGCCGCTTCTGAACGAGTCGCAGTCTGACGCAACTTACAGCAATGTCAATATGGGTTGCATTTCGGGACGGATTGGGCGCTTTCCTACAAGCCGCCCGCCTGACCTGTCTCGGGGGACGAGCCGCTTCGCCCCTGCCGCAAGCGAGTGCCTGCAACCGCGCAGGCGGCCCCGCGCCGGGGTGGCCCAGGGTCGCCCCGGAGGTTGGCTCAGGCGGTGAGTTGCGCGCCCTTGCTGGCCTTGTCGCGGCCAGCGCCGCCCGATTTCATCACCCGCTTGCGGAACAGCAGCGATCCGGCCTTGACGATCCCCACCACCGCGATCCCCTGCCAGGCAAGCGCGAGCGCGTGGGTCCACAACTCGCTCTCCATCGCCGCACGCGCGAGCATCGCGAAGGGCGAGGACAGCGGGAAGGCGATCGCGGCCATCTCCACCGGCGAGCCGGGCTGGTTGATGGTGTAGGCGGCAAGGAAGAACACCATCAGCTGGAGCATGGTGACCGGCATCGAGAGCGTCTGCACCTCGCGCACCGAGGTCGCCATCGAACCGATCGTCAGGAACAGCGCGCCCAAGAGGAGGTAGGCCATCGCGAAGTAGAGCACGCCGAGCAGCACGAACAGCGGCCAGCCCACCGCGGGCGCGGGCAGGTTGGCGATGTCGAAGCCGGTGACGCGGGTGATGACCTCGCCAGCCCCGCCGAACAGGGCAAAGCCGGCGAGGCCCCACACGGTGATGCCGACGAAGGAGACCGCCAGCATGGCGAAGAGCTTGCCCATGAAGACGGCATCCATCGGGATCGCGGCGGCGAGGATCTCGATGATCTTGTTGGCCTTCTCCTCGACGAGATTGGACAGCACCATCCCGGCGAGCAGCATGGTGAGCAGGAACAGCAGCATCTGCGCGATCTGCGCGGTCTGGATGCGGGTGGTGCGCTCGTCGGCGGCGCTGGTGGCGACCGGAGTGGCACCGACCTGCGGGAAGGCGGCAGGCTCGGCGGCGAGGGCGTGGCCCGCGATCAGGCTGACCGGCCCCTGCCAGCGCGCGATCTGGCCCTCGGTGCCGACGAGGACCGGGCTCTGCGGGGTGCCGGTGAGGATCGCGGCATAATTGCCCTGGCGCGCCTCCATGAAGGCCCGCGCGTCGAATGCCGGGTCCTCGGCCGCCTCGGGCACGGGCTGGAGCCGGGGGAGCGCGAAGGGCAGCTGCGGGGCGAGGCGCTCGCCCGCGGCCAGCATGGCGGCGGTATCGCCCGGGCTCATCGCGACCCCGACCTCGTAGGAGACCGCGTCGCGCTGGACCTCGCCGCCGATCGAACCGGCGAGCCCGCCGACGATGACGGGGAAGAGCGGGCCGAGCAGAAAGAACAGGAAGGCGCGGGAGAACAGCACCGCGACGAAGTCCCGCCTGGCGATGACCCAGGCAGCCTCGAGCGCGGAGAGGCGGGGGCGGAGCGGCAGGTCGGTCATGCTTGGGCTCCTTCGCTGTCGGCGGCAAGCTGGCGCGCGGCGGCCTCGCCCGCGATGGCGACGAAGGCGTCGTGGAGCCCGGCGCGCTCGATCGAGAGCGAGAGGATCCCCGCCTCGCCCTCGATCAGCCCCTTCAAAAGCGGTTCGATGCCGCTCTCGGGGAGCGGGAAGTGGAAGAAGTCGCCGTTGCGGCGGGTCTCGGGCGGCAGCGCGGCGAGCCACGCCCCTTCACGTGCCCGGGTCTCGAGCCGCACCTGCGCCGGGATGCGATCGCGCGCGGCCTCGACGCTGCCGGCATAGGGCACCTTGCCCCCGGCGATGATCGCGACGCCCTCGCACAGCCGCTCGGCATGGTGGATGACGTGGGTGGAGAAGATCACGGTGACGCCGTCGTCGGCCAGCGCGCGGATCATCAGCTCGAGCTTCCCCTGGTTGATCGCGTCGAGCCCCGAGAAGGGCTCGTCGAGCACCACCAGGCGGGGTTCGTGGACCAGCGTGCCGAGCAGCTGGACGGTCTGCGCCATCCCCTTGGAGAGCTGGCGGATCTGGCGGTCGGCAGCATGGGCGAGGCCGTGCCGCTCGAGCAGCTCCACCGCGCGCTTGCGGCCCTCCTTCAAGGGCAGTCCGCGCAGCGCGCCCATGAAGGCGATCGCCTCGATGCACTTCATCGCGGGGTAGAGCCCGCGCTCTTCGGGGAGGTAGCCGATCAACCGGCCGATGTCGTGCGGGCGGTCGTGCCCGAACACGCGGCGCACGCCTTCGTCGGGGTCGATGATGCCGAGCAGCATCCGCAGCGTCGTGGTCTTGCCTGCACCGTTGGGGCCGAGGATGCCGTAGATCGCGCCCTCGGGCACCGAGATGTCGACGCCGTCGACCGCGCGGGTGCCGTCGAAGCTCTTGACCAGCCCGCGCGCCTCGATCGCGAGGGGCCGCGCATCGTCGGGAACGGCCGTCGATCCGTGGGAATGATTGCCCGAGAGGGTCTGATCGCTTACCGCCATGTCCATGGCTTACGCGGTTAGCGGTCAGGATTAAACGGAGCCCTTGCCGAAAATGGTTAACTCGCCCGCAAGCCTTGCCGAAGAGGTGCGCCAACAGGCGCTCGCCTCCGGCTTCGCGGTGTGCGGGTTCGCTCCGGCCGCCGAGAACCCGCTGCGCTCCGCCCGGCTGGAGGAGTGGCTGGGCGAGGGGCACCACGGGTCGATGGAATGGATGGCGGCGCGTCTCGATCACCGCCGCGCGCCGCAGGGGCTGTGGCCCGAGGCGCGGAGCGTCATCGCGCTCGGCATGAGCTACGCCCCCGGGCATGACCCGCTGGCGCTGGAAGGATGGGGCGAGCACGCGCGCATTTCGGTCTATGCCCAAGGCAAGGACTATCACGATGTCGTGAAGAAGCGGCTGAAGGCGCTCGCCCGGTGGCTGGTGGAGACGGTGCCGGGCGCCGGGGTCAAGGTGTTCGTCGATACCGCCCCTGTCATGGAAAAGCCCTTGGGCGAGGCTGCGGGGATCGGGTGGCAAGGCAAGCACACCAATCTCGTCAGCCCCACCCATGGCAGCTGGCTGTTCCTCGGCGCGATCTACACGACGCTGGACCTAGCCCCCGCCGAGCCGCACCGCGACCAGTGCGGTTCTTGCCGCGCCTGTCTCGACGCCTGCCCTACGCAAGCCTTTCCTGCGCCCTACCGCCTGGATGCGCGGCGCTGCATTTCCTACCTCACGATCGAGCACAAGGGGCCGGTGGCGGAGGAATTCCGCGAGGCGCTGGGCAACCGCATCTATGGCTGCGACGATTGCCTGGCGGTGTGCCCGTGGAACAAGTTCGCGAGCGCGGCACAGGCGATGAAGGAATTCCTTCCCCGCGCCGAACTGGTCGCCCCGCGCCTCGCCGAGCTGCTGGCGCTGGACGATGCGGGCTTCCGGGCGCTGTTCTCGGGCTCGCCGATCAAGCGCATCGGGCGCGACCGGTTTGTGCGAAACTGCCTCTACGCGGCGGGGAACAGCGGGAATGCGGCGCTGGCGGAGCAGGTGGAGGCGCTGACCCGCGATCCCGATCCGGTGGTGGCCGAGGCCGCGGAATGGGCGCTGGCACGACTTAAGCGCTGAGTTCTGCGCTCCCCCACCCCTCGCGGGAGGGGGTTGGGGGGAGGGGGCTTCACGCCAGCGGTTACGCGGCGAGGCCTGTGGCCTCGTCCCCTCCCCCAGCCCCTCCCACAAGGGGAGGGGAG
>NZ_LSJS01000080.1 GCF_001557325.1 Erythrobacter donghaensis | reverse complement strand
ATCAGCCCCTCAACCGTCAGGCCGAGCGGTTCGCCCGCGAAGGCGTGCCGCTCAGCCTCTCGACCCTTGCCGATCAGGTTGGCGCTGCGGCGCACGCGCTGATGCCGATCTACAAGCTCATCGAGGCGCACGTTCTCGCCGCAACCCGTATCCACGGCGACGATACGACGGTGCCGGTCATGGCCAGAGGCAAGACCGATACGGCCCGATTATGGGTCTACGTCCGCGATGATCGCCCCTTTGCTGGGGCCGATCCACCCGCCGCTCTGTTCCACTACTCGCGCGACCGGCGCGGCGAGCACCCGCAAGCTCATCTCGCGCCATGGTCCGGCATCCTGCAGGCCGATGCCTATAGCGGCTACAACGAGCTCTACCGCGAAGGACGCAACCCCGGTCCCGTGCTCGAGGCGGGCTGCTTTGCCCATGC
>NZ_LSJS01000079.1 GCF_001557325.1 Erythrobacter donghaensis | reverse complement strand
GGGGGCGGCGGACGGATTCTGGTGCCAGCTGTGCTTGCACTTGGCGCAACGCACGGTGCGGCCCTCGCTGCCGATGGCAGCATCGGGCACTGCATAGCGGGTGCCGCAAGCTGGGCAGGCAATGATCATGTCACAAACGGCAATAGTCCTCGCGCCTTTTCGCACAAGAGCGCGCGCAACACACGCCCCTATTTACCCCGCGTTTTCCACATTGGGGCGTGATTGCGCCAAGATTGCGGGGTGTAAATCGCCTTCACCGGCCCCGCCCGGGCGTTCTTCGGCTTTTCGCAGGCGTGCCCCCCTGTTAGGTGCGCCTGCATGAGCGAAAATCTCGCGGGCCATGTGAAATTCGACAATGTCGGGCTGCGCTACGGCACCGATCCCGAGGTGCTGAGCAACCTGTCCTTCACGCTCTACCCCGGCAGCTTCTACTTCCTCACCGGGGCGAGCGGCGCGGGCAAGACCAGCCTGCTCAAGATGCTCTACCTCGCGCAGCGCCCCTCGCGCGGGGCGATCCGGATGTTCGGGCAGGATCTGGTAACCATGCCCCAGAGCCGCCTGCCCGAGCTGCGCCGCCGGCTCGGGGTGGTGTTCCAGAACTTCCGCCTCGTCCCCTATCTCACCGCCTTCGACAATGTCGCCCTGCCGCTGCGGCTGGCGGGTGCCGAGGAGAAGAAGGTGCAGCGCGCAGTCGGCGACATGCTCGACTGGGTCGGCCTTGCGCACCGCGCCCATGCCGACCCGCCGAGCCTGTCGGGGGGCGAGCAGCAGCGCGTCGCCATCGCCCGCGCGGTGATCGCCCGGCCGAAGATGCTGATCGCCGATGAGCCGACCGGCAACGTCGACCCCGACATGGCGCTGAAGCTGCTCCGCCTGTTCGAGGCATTGAACAACCGCGTCGGCACCACGGTGGTGGTCGCGACCCACGATGTGCACCTGCTCAAGAAGGTGCCGGATTCGCTCATCATGCGCCTCCACAAGGGCCAGCTCTCCGACCCGACCGGCGCGCTGCGCTATCCGCCCATGCCGGGCGGGAGCTCGGCACCGTGAGCACGCTCCCCCCGCTCCCTGCCGAGGCCGAGGACGGCGAGCCCGCGCCCGAGCGCCCGCGCGGGCGCGCCGCGGCGCGGCTGCTGCCGCCGCAGCGCCTGACCGGGCCGATCCCCTGGGTGATCGCGATCCTGATCGCGCTGGTGGTGATCGCCGCCGCCGGAGGCCTTGCCCTGCGCAACCTCTCCACGGCAGCGAGCGCGGGGCTGTCGAGCGCGGTGAGCGTGCAGGTGATCGAGCCCAACCCCGATCTGCGCGAGGCGCGGACCGCCGCGGCGGTCAAGGTGCTGACCGGCCTCGCCGGCGTCACCGCGGTGCGCGCCGTGCCCGAGGCCGAACTCGCCGCGATGCTCGAGCCGTGGCTGGGCGAGGGCGCTGCCAGTGGCGACGTGCCGATCCCGGCGCTGATCGACGTCGATCTCGCCGCGAGCGCGGGGCCGGCCGAAGTCGCGCGGATCGAGGCGGCAGTGAAGGCCGCGGTGCCGGGCGCGCGGGTCGATGCGCAGGGCGATTTCCTGCGGCCGGTCACCGATGCGCTCGCGGCGCTGCAATGGCTCGCGCTCGGTCTGGTGGCGCTGGTCGCGCTGGCGACCGCGGCGGCGGTGTGGCTCGCGGCAAGGAACGCCTTTGCGGCGGCGCGCGACACGGTCGAGATCATGCACCTGCTCGGTGCCAGCCAGCGCCAGATCACCTCCGTCTTCCTGCGCGACGTGCTGCGCGAGGCGATCTTCGGCGCGGCCCTGGGCGCGGGACTCGGGGTCGCGGCGGTGTGGCTGCTCGGCCGGCAATTCGCCGCCCTGGGCAGCGGGATGGTGAGCGGCGGCGGCCTGGTGTTCGCCGACTGGCTGGTGATCGGCGCGATTCCGCTGGCAGGCGTGCTGCTGGCGGGCCTGACCGCGCGCATCACCATTGCGCTTGCCCTCAAGGACATGCTGTAGGGGCCTGGCGATGTTCCGGCGTGCCCTCTCTCTCCTGTTCCTTGTCTGGGCACTCGGCTTCCTGTGGTTCGTCGTGTTCCTGCCCAAGCCTTCCGACGGGGTGACGACCGATGCGGTGATCGTCCCCACCGGCGGCCCCGGGCGGATCGCGCGCGGGCTCGCCGTGCTCGACCGGGGGCTCGCCAAGCGGATGCTGGTGAGCGGGGTCGACCGGGAGGTCCGCCCGCAGGAATTCGCAGCCCAGTTCGGCGTCTCCCCGCGCACCATGGCGTGCTGCGTCACCCTCGGCTTTGCCGCGGTCGACACCCGTTCCAACGCCTCGGAAACCGCCAAGTGGGTGGCGCAGAACGAGGTCCGCTCGCTGCGCCTCGTCACCACCGACTGGCACATGCGCCGCGCCGCTGGAGAGCTTGACCGTGCCCTCCCCGAATTCGTCACCGTGGTGCGCGACGCGGTGCCCTCGCAGCCCGATCTCGGCACGCTGTTCCTCGAATATCACAAGCTGATCGCGAGCCGCGCGGCGGGGATCGCCGACCTTTGAGGACGCTGCTCGCAGGCCTCCGCTCGCTCGTCTTCTACGCCCTGTTCTATGGCGGTAGCGCCTTGCTGGTGATCGCATCGGTAATCGCGGTCGCGGCGCGGCCCGCATGGCTCGCCGGGATCGTCGCGCGCTGGGGGGCGTGGCACCTGTGGTGCGTGGAGCGGCTGCTCGGGATCGAGGTGGTGCTCGAGGGCGCGCTGCCGCAGGGGCCTGTCCTGATCGCGCTCAAGCACGAGGCCTTCTTCGAGGCGATCGACACCCCGCGCCTGTTCGCCCACCCCGCGGTCTTCGCCAAGCAGGAGCTGTTCCGCATCCCCGGCTGGGGCTATTCCGCGCTGGTCTACGGCCTCATCCCCGTGGCGCGCGAGGAGGGGGCGAAGGCGCTGCGGGCGATGATCGCGAGCGCCAGGGAACGGGTCGAGGCGGGCCGCCCCCTCGTCATCTTCCCCGAGGGCACCCGCGTCCCCCACGGCACGCAGCCGCCCCTGCAAGCGGGCTTCGCCGGGCTCTACAAGCTGCTGCGCCTGCCGGTGGTGCCGATCGCGGTGAATAGCGGGCGGCTCTACCACCACCCGATCAAGCGCCCGGGGCGGATCACCTACAAGGTCGGCGAGACGATCCCCGCAGGCCTCCCGCGCGAGGACGTCGAAGCGCGGGTGCACAAGGCGATCAACGCGCTGAACGGGTAGGGCCGCAAGGGGCAGGCGCCCCGCCGAGGCAAATCCCGGGGTCGCTGCGGATCGGTTGCATTTTTAATCGGATAGCAACGAAGGGAACCTAGCCATCGTGCGTTGCGGCACCGAAGGGGCACGTTCCAATGTATCTCGCGGATGATGAAGCGCCGGCCGGACAGACAGGTGCAGAGGGCGCACAGGCGCTGCGTCCGGTAGCAGGCGAAACGCCGGGTGCGGCGACGGTCAAGCCGGTTGCCGCAAGTGCGCTGGCGCTGGCTGCAGCGGCCTGCGGCGGCGGCGGAGACGGCGGCGGCACGGGCGGAACCGGCGGCGGCGGTCCGCCGGTCGCCACCGCGCGCAAGCCGCAGACCGATGCCGAAGCGGCGCGCTTCCTGCTCCAGGCCTCCCTCTCGGCCTCGCCCGGCGCGATCGCCGAACTGCGAAGCGAAGGCTTCGAGCCCTGGCTCGATCGCCAGATGCGAACCGCCAACGACCAGACCGGTGCCGGCTTCCTGTCCGCGCGCGGCTTCGATCAGGTCACCGCCGCACGCTTCTTCGACGGCACGATCACCGGCGACTACATGATCTGGTCGCAGCTGCTCTCGGGCGGCAACCCGGTGCGCAAGCGCATCGCCTTTGCCCTGTCCGAGTTCTTCGTCGTCTCGCTGACCGGCATCGACATGGTGTGGCGCGCACCGGCGATCGCCGCCTATTGGGACACGCTCAACGCCCGCGCTTTCGGCAATTTCCGCGATCTGCTGCAGGACATCACGCTCAATCCGGCGATGGGCGTGTTCCTCAACACCCGCGGCAACCGCCGCGCCGACGGCTCGGGCCGGGTGCCCGACGAGAACTATGCGCGCGAGGTGATGCAGCTGTTCACCATCGGCCTGTTCGAGCTCAATGCCGACGGCACGCTCAGGATGAACGGCGGCAACCCGGTCGAGACCTACACCAGCGCCGATGTCAGCAACCTCGCGCGGGTCTTCACCGGCTACGATTTCGACCGCGCCGGCCTTGCCTTCACCACCGAGATCGGCGGTCCGCGGCAGATCATCGACCCCGAATTCACCCGCCGCCCCATGACCGCCGACCCGACGCGCTGGGTGCCGGCGCGCACCACCGGGTTCCACTCGCCCGAGGCCAAGACCTTCCTCGGCCTCACCATCCCGGCGAACACCAATGCTGCCGACAGCCTGCGGCTCGCGCTCGACCATCTGTTCAATCACGCCAATGTCGGCCCCTTCTTCGCCAGGCAGATGATCCAGCGGCTGGTGACCAGCAATCCCTCGCCGGCCTATGTCGGACGGGTGGCAGCGGTGTTCGCCAACAACGGGCAGGGCCGGCGCGGCGATCTTGCGGCGGTGTTCAAGGCGATCCTCACCGACAACGAGGCGCTCGATCCGGCCAATCTCGCCAACGCCAATTTCGGCAAGCTGCGCGAGCCGGTGCTGCGCTTTGCGCAGCTGGCGCGGACCTTCGCGGCGCGATCGAACAGCGGCAACTGGCAGGTGGCCGATCTCAGCGATCCGGCCACGGGCCTCGGCCAGAGCCCGCTGCGCTCGCCCTCGGTGTTCAACTTCTTCCGCCCGGGCTATTTCCCCGCCAATTCCGAGATCGCCAATCGCGGCCTGCTCGCGCCCGAATTCCAGCTGGTCAACGAGACCTCGGTGGCAGGCTATGTCAATTTCCTCGAGCGCGCGATAACTGGCGGCCGCGCACCCGTCGCCGACATCACGCTCGATTTCACCGCCGAGATCGCCATCGCGCAGGACAGCGCCGCGCTGCTCGACCGGCTCGATCTGCTGCTGACCGGACGCCAGCTCAGCCAGAGCGTGCGCGACACCATCCGCAGCGCGATGGACGACGTGGCGCTGACCGCTGCCTCCTCCAATGCCGAAAAACTGCGGCGGGTGCAGATCGGGGTCGCGCTGATCCTCGCATCGACCGACTATCTGGTTCAGAAATAAAGCTTCGGGGGACGCGGACATGTTTATCGGCAAGGGGCTCGAGATCGAGCGGCGGGCATTCCTGCGGCGGTCGGCACAGCTGGCGATGATGGGGGGCGCGGCGTCCTACGCGCTGGATCTTGCCGGGCTTGCCGAAGCGGCGGCCTTCAGCAACAGCGGCGGGTACAAGGCGCTGGTCTGCGTGTTCCTCTATGGCGGGAACGATCACGGCAACACGCTCATACCCTTCGATGCGGCGAACTACGCCCGCTATGCCGCGATCCGCGGGACTGCGGGTTCGGAAGAGGCATCGGGCATTGCCCTTGGCCGCAATGCCCTGGCGAACACCGTGCTCGCCACCCCGTCGGACCAGCGGCTGACCGACGACATCACCTATGCGCTCGCGCCCACCATGCCGCGGATGAAGGCGCTGTTCGATGCCGGCGCGATGGCCCCGCTGCTCAATGTCGGCCCGCTGATCCAGCCGCTGACCCGCGCCCAGTACGATGCGGGCGTGGTACCGCGCCCCGCCAAACTGTTCTCGCACAACGACCAGCAATCGACCTGGCAGAGCTCGCAGCCCGAAGGCTCGCGCACCGGATGGGGCGGGCGCATGGGCGATCTGGCGCTGACCTCGAACACCAACGCGATGTTCACCGCGATCAATGCCACCGGCAACGCAGTGTTCCTGAGCGGCCAGACCGCGGTGCCCTATCAGGTCTCGTCTTCCGGGGCGACGCTCTACAACCCGCTCCAGACCGGGCGGCTGTTCAATTCCGCTGCCGCCTCGCAGGCGCTGGACACCATCCTGCGCAGCGGTGCGGGCAATGTGCTCGCCGCCGATTATGCGCAGGTCAATGGCCGCTCGATCCAGTTCGGCACCTTCATCAACGACGCGCTGCGCGGCGTGACCATCAACACCAGCTTCGGCACCGGTAACCGGCTGGCCGATCAGCTGCGGGTGGTGGCCCAACTGATCGCGGCGCGCGGGCGCATCGGGGTGACGCGGCAGGTCTTCCTCGTCTCGCTCGGCGGGTTCGACAACCACGACGGGCTGATCGGCACCCACGAGGCCCTGCTGGCCCAGGTCGATTTCGCGATGGATGCCTTCTACCGCGCGACCGTGGAACTGGGCGTTGCCAGCAACGTCACGACCTTCACCGCCTCGGACTTCGGGCGCACCCTGTCCTCGAACGGCGACGGGTCGGATCACGGCTGGGGCGCGCATCACTTCATCGTTGGCGGCGGGGTGCGCGGGGGGCGGTTCTATGGCCGCGCGCCGCAGGTTTCGGTGACCAGCGATGACCAGGTCGGGCAGGGGCGGCTGCTGCCGACCACCTCGGTCGACGAGCTGTCCTCGACGCTTGGCCTGTGGTTCGGCGTCGCCCCGTCCGAACTGACCTCGGTCGCGCCCAATATCGGGCGCTTCGCCTCGCCCGACCTCGGCTTCATGGCGCCCGCGTCGACGGCCACTGCAGCAGCGAACCGGTAGGATCCGGGGCGGCCCCGCGCCGCCCAAGCCCTGGCCCGCCGGTCAAAGGAGCCTCCCGCGGGGGTGGCTTTTGCGTCCGTGCAGTGGCTCATGGGGCTCGTGCAGGCACTGGGATGAACGTGCGGGGCTGCCTGCTCAGTGATCCCGGCCGAAGTCCGGGCGCTCGTCGTCCTGGCCTTGCTCGATCACCGCGCGGCGGATCGCGCGGGTGCGGGTGAAGAGGTCGAAGAGGGTGTCGCCGTCGCCCGAGCGGATCGCCCGCTGGAGCGCGGTGAGGTCCTCGGTGAAGCGCCCGAGCATCTCCAGCACCGCGCCGCGGTTGGCGAGGAACACGTCGCGCCACATCACGGGGTCGGAGGCGGCGATGCGGGTGAAGTCGCGAAAACCCCCGGCGGAGTACTTGATGACCTCGCTCCGGGTCACGTTCTCGAGATCGCTCGCGGTGCCGACGATGGTGTAGGCGATGAGGTGCGGGATGTGGCTGGTGACCGCGAGGACGAGGTCGTGATGCGTGGCGTCCATCAGCTCGACCTTGGAGCCGAGCGCGGTCCAGAAGTCCGAAAGCGCCGCGACCGCTTCCGGGTCGGCGCTCTCGGGGGGCGTGATGATGCACCAGCGCCCGGCGAAGAGAGTGGCGAAGCCCGCGTCCGGCCCGCTCTGCTCGGTCCCCGCGACGGGGTGTGCGGGGATAATGGTGGCCCCCGGGAGCGCCCCGGCCAGCGCCTCGGCGACCGCGGCCTTGGACGAGCCGACGTCGCTGACGATGGCGTGGGGGGCAAGGCCGGGGGCGATGGCGCGCGCCGCCTCGCCCATCGCGCCGACGGGGACGCAGAGGATCACGAGGTCGGCCCCGGCGACGGCGGTCTCGGGGCTATCGGCGATGGTGTCTGCGAGGCCCCGCTCCGCCGCTCGGGCGCGTACAGCGGGGTCGCGGTCCCAGCCGGTGGTGGTGACGGCAAGCCCCCGCGCCTTGACGGCGAGCCCGATCGACCCGCCGAGCAGGCCAAGGCCGATGATGGCGAGCGAGCGGACGGTCATCCCGCCTCCCCGCACAGCCGCCGAAGCGTGGCGATCACGTCGGTGGTCGCTTGCGCGGTGCCGATGGTGATGCGCAGCGCGTTCGGAAGCCCCTGCGATGGCAGGTGGCGCACCGCGTATCCCGCCTCGGCCAGCGCCTCGAGCGCAGCGGCGGCGGTGACGACGCCCTCGAAGTGGACGAGGAGGAAGTTGGCTTCGCTCGGGCTGGCCCAGATGCCGTGGTTGCCGAGGGCGGCTATGGCGTCGGCCAGCCGGGTGCGCTCGCGGGTGTTGTGCTCGCGGGCGGCGGCGACGAAGGCCTGGTCGCCGAGCGCGGCGAGGGCGGCCTTCTGGCCGCTCACGGACACGTTGAACGCCCCCCGCATACGGTTGACGAGGTCGACGAGGTGCGCCGAGCCCGTGACCCAGCCGACCCGCTCGGAGGCGAGGCCATAGGCCTTGGAGAAGGTGCGGCTGACCAGCACGTTCTCGTGCCTGGCCGCCAGGGCGAAGGCCGTGCTCTGAAAGGCGGGATCGACGTACTCGGCATAGGCCTCGTCGATGACCAGCAGCACGTCTGCGGGCAGGGCGGCGTGGAGGCGGGCGACCTCGGCAGGGGGCAGGAAGGTGCCAACCGGGTTGTTGGGATTGTCGAGCAGCACCACTCTGGTTTGTCCGGTGATCGCGGCAAGGAGGTTGTCGACGCTCGCGGCGTGCTCCTCGGGTGCGGCGAAGACGGGGGTGGCCCCCACCTTCTGCGCGAGCAGCGGGTAGAGCGAGAAGGAGTAGCGCGAGCATACCACCTCGTCCCCTGGCCCGGCGAGCGCCTGCACCGCGCAGTGCAGCAGCTCGCCCGAGCCGGTGCCGCAGACGATCAGCGCGGGGTCGAGACCGTGAACCTCGGCGATCGCCTCGCGCAGGGCCCGCGCGTCGGGATCGGGGTAGTCGGCCGCCACATGACCCGCGCGCAACGCAGCCAGCGCTGCGGGGCTCGAGCCCAGCGGGTTCTCGTTCGCGGACAGCTTGACCAGCGGCTTGCCCGAAGCCGACTTGGACTTTCCGGGGACATAGGCGTGGATCTCGGCGATCCAGGGCTTGGGTTCAGGTCTGGACATGGGAGCGCCGCGATAGCCAGTTTGGCTTGCCGAATACAGCGCGAAAACGAAGGGGGTGCCCGCCGTGCCGATTGACACGGGCGGGGGGCTCCCCCAATCCGCTCGGCCCATGAACGCCGCGCCGCCTGTCTCCCCGGTCTACCGCATCCCCCACCCCCTGCCGCTCGACAGCGGGCAGGTGCTCGAAGGCTGCGAGATCGCCTACGAGACCTACGGGACGCTGGCGCCGGACAAGTCCAACGCGGTGCTGGTGTGCCATGCTCTGACCGGCGACCAATATCTGGCCAGCCCCCACCCGATCACCGGCAAGCCCGGCTGGTGGGAGCGGATGGTCGGCCCCTCCAAGCCGATCGACACGAGCCGCCACTTCGTGATCTGCGCCAACGTGATCGGCAGCTGCATGGGATCGAGCGGCCCTGCCAGCCTCGCGCCCGATGGCGCGCCTTACGCGATGCGCTTTCCCGTCATCACCATCCGCGACATGGTGAGAGGGCTGGTCGCGCTGCTGGACGGCCTCGGCATCGCGCGGCTGCATGCGGTGGTCGGCGGGTCGATGGGCGGGATGCAGGCGCTCAGCCTTGCCGCCAACTGGCCCGAGCGCGCCGCCCGCGTGCTGGTGATCGCCTCCACCGCGCGCCACTCGGCGCAGAACATCGCCTTCCACGAGGTCGGGCGGCAGGCGATCATGGCCGACCCGGCGTGGGCCGAGGGCGATTACTACGCCAGCGACGCCAAGCCCGACAACGGCCTCGCCGTGGCGCGGATGGCGGCGCATATCACCTACCTCTCCGAAGCAGGGCTGACCGAGAAATTCGGCCGCCGCCTGCAGGACCGCGAGGCCAAGGGCTTCAACTTCGACGCCGAGTTCCAGGTGGAGAGCTACCTGCGCTACCAGGGCAGCGGCTTCACCCGCCGCTTCGACGCGAACAGCTACCTCTACATCACCCGCGCGATGGACTATTTCGATATCGCCGAGGAGCACGGCGGCAAGCTCGCCGATGCCTTCGCGGGCACGCAGGCGCGCTTCTGCATCGTCAGCTTCGATACCGACTGGCTCTACCCCACCGCCGAAAGCCGCCACGTGGTCCATGCGCTGAACGCGGCCGGGGCGAAGGTCAGCTTCGTCGAACTCTCCGCCCCGCACGGGCATGACAGCTTCCTGCTCGAGCACGACCAGCTCGACCGGGTGGTGAAGGGCTTCGTCGAATGAGCTTGCGCCCCGACCTCGCCGCGATCGCCGCGCATGTCGCGCCCGGCAGCCGGGTGCTCGACATCGGCTGCGGGGATGGCGCGCTGATGGCGGTGCTCGAAAGCGCGAGCGGGTGCGATGCGCGCGGGATGGAGCTCGACGGCGCGCTGGTCGAACGCTGCGTGGCGCGGGGCCTTTCGGTGGTGCAGGGCGATGCCAATCTCGACCTCGCCAACTATCCCGACAAGGCCTTCGATTACGCGATCCTCAGCCAGACGCTGCAGACCGCGACGCGGCCCGACCTGATGCTCGACGAGCTGCTGCGCGTCGGCCGGCGGGCCTTCGTCTCCTTCCCCAACTTCGCCCACTGGCGTACCCGCGCGGCGCTGATGTTCGGGGGGCGGATGCCGGTCACCCGCGCGCTGCCGGTGAGCTGGTACGAGACGCAGAACATCCACCACGTCACCGTGGAGGATTTCCGCGATCTGGCGAAGCTGAAGGGCGCGCGGATCGAACGCGCGTGGTTCTTCTCCAACGAGAAACAGATCGGCGCGCCAGCGGCTAACTGGCGCGCCGAATTCGCGGTCTTCGAACTCAGTCGGTGATCAACCGGCCCTGTGCAGCATGCACAGCTTGTGGCCGTCGAGATCGAGCACATAGCCCAGGTTCAGCGTGCCCATCGCGCCGGTGCGCGGGCCCGGGGGGTCTTCAATCGACTTGCCGCCGGCGGCCACGGCCGCATCGTGGAAGGCCTGCACCTGCTCGAGGCTGTTGCAGGCAAAGCCGATGGTCGCGCCGTTGGCGCAAGTCGCAGGCGCGCCGTTGATCGGCTCGCTGATCGCGAAGATCCCGCCATTGTGGAACCAGAACGCGCGGCGGTGGCCGGTCGAGGCCGCGTTGATGTTGCCCGGCCCCGCACCGAGCGTTGCGAGCACCGTGTCGTAGAATTCCTTCGCACGGTCGAAATCGCTCGTGCCGAGCATCACGTGGCTGAACATGGAAATGCCTCTCCTCTATCAAGACGGGTTGCGGATTAGGACGGATTCTGGCGGCTCGCAATGCAGATTTCTGTAGCCACGGGTTCATCTTGGTGAGCATAGACAAGGCCATGTTCACCTCCCTTGTCGTCGCCCTGCTCGCTGCCCAGGCCGCGCCCGAAAGCCCCGCTCCCGCCGCCCCCGGGGCGAACGCGATCGTCACCCTCGACGCGCTCCCGCTCGAGCAGGCCGCAGCAGCCCGCTGCGCGGTCGCCTTTGCCACGGTCAGCCGCTGGCAGAAGGCGGGCGATGCGCGCGGGAGCGAGTACCCCGACATCGCGGCATCGGGCGGGCGCGAGTTCTTCGTGCGGGTGATGGCCAAGCTGATGGAGGACACGGGCCTGGGGCGCGAGGACATCATCGCGCTCTCCACCCGCGCCGCCGACGACAACGAGGGCGAAGGCGGCGCGGAGCGGGTCAGGGCGATCATGCCCGCTTGCACCTTGATGAAAACCGCCGCAGGCCTGTAAGGCAGCGGACATATCCCCCGCGGGTGCTGCGCCCGGTGCTGGATTCGGGCCCGCAAACAAGGCATGGAAAAGCCTGTCATGTGGCTGCTGTACCAATTCCCGCTGTGCCCCTTCAGCCGCAAGATCCGGCTGCTCCTGAGCGAGAAGAACATCCCCTTCGATCTGGTGCGCGAAGACCCCTGGTCCGCCTCCGACCTGTTCTTCAATCTGAACCCGGCCGGCCGCACCCCGGTGATCGCCGACAAGGAGCGCGGCATCGTCATCCCCGACAGCCGGGCGATCGCGGAGTATTTCGAGGAGACGGTGGAGCGCGCGCCGATGATCAACGGCACCGCCACGCAGCGCGCCGAGATCCGTCGGCTGGTGGCGCTGTTCGACGAGAACTTCTACGCCGACGTCACCGCGCCGCTGCTGTCCGAGCGCATGAAGAAGCGCATCCTGCGCCTGCCGCCCGACAGCCGTGCGCTGCGCGAGGCGATGAAGATGGCGCACGGGCATCTCGACTATCTCGATTGGCTGATCGACAACCGCCCGTGGGTGGCGGGATCGACCATGAGCCTTGCCGATCTGGCCGCCGCGGCGCAGATCTCGGTCGCGGACTACCTCGGCGGGATCGACTGGGAGGGCCACGAGCAGTCGCGCGGCTGGTATGCCGTATTCAAGAGCCGCCCGAGCTTCCGGCCCCTCCTGACCGAGCGGATGGACGTGATCAAACCGCCGCCGCATTACGCGCTGCTGGACGGGTAAGTAACGAAAGCCACGTCGCTTGCGTAATGCCACTCTCGGCCCGATATTGGCGCCAATGAGAGAGGTATCCCCATGACCGACGATCCCCGCAGCCTGACCGACGCCGAATGGCGGGCGAAGCTCACCCCGATGCAGTATCACATCCTGCGCGAGGCCGGCACCGAGCGCGCCTTCACCGGCGAATACGACAAGTTCTACGACGAGGGCGAATATCACTGCGCCGCCTGCGGGACGCAGCTGTTCTACTCGACCGCCAAGTACAACAGCGGTTGCGGCTGGCCCGCCTTCACCAAGCCTTCGACCGAGGAAGTGATCGAGGAGCACCGCGACACCACCTACGGCATGATCCGCACCGAGGTGCGCTGCGGCAAGTGCGGCGGGCATCTCGGCCACGTCTTCCCCGACGGCCCGCCCGAGCAGGGAGGCCTGCGCTACTGCATCAATTCGGCCGCGCTGGTCTTCACGCCGCACCAGGGGTGAGCGGCGCGCTGCGGCGATGCGCCCCGAGTATCGGGGAAGCCTGCGCAAACCCGGGTTCATTCCCGGTTACAACCTGCCTATGCAGGGGGCCGCTTTGCGCGCCGTGTCCTTTCGGCGCGGCATCAGGTGGGCTGAGGCATGTCGAGAAGGGGTGACGAGTTGCAGAACAAGGGCGCGCGCGGTAAGCGCCGGGGGGCGGCGGAGCGCTCGCGGGCGCCTGCCCCCGGTCCGAAAGGCACAGGCGCCGGCACCCCGCCCCCGCGCTGGCGGGTGTGGCTGAGGCGCCTGTTCGTCTGGGGCGGCGCGCTCGCGATGCTGGCGCTGGTGTTCCTCGGCTTCGCGGTCGGCTTTGCCGCCTCCTCGCTCCCCGACTACGCGACCCTCAAGGCGACCCAGCCGGGCCAGACCATCCTCGTGCGCGCGCGCGACGGGCGCGAGCTGGTCGAGATCGGGCCGAGCTTCGGCGAATGGCTGACTTACGAAAACATTCCCGACAACATGACCAACGCGATGATCGCGGTCGAGGACAAGCGCTTCCGCTCGCACTTCGGGGTCGATCCGGTGCGCCTTACCGGCGCGCTGATCGAGAGCGTGACCGGCAGCCGCGAGCGGCTCGGCGGCACCTCGACGATCAGCCAGCAGCTGGCGAGGAACCTGTTCCTCAACAACAACCGCTCCCTGGATCGCAAGGCGCGCGAGGCGGTGCTGGCGATGGCGCTCGAGTGGAAGTTCACCAAGGAGCAGATCCTCGAGCTCTACCTCAACAAGGTCTATTTCGGCGGCGGCGCCTACGGGATCGATTCTGCCTCCCGCAAGTTCTTCAGCCACCCCGCGACCGAGCTCAGCGTGGGCGAGGCGGCGATCATTGCGGGCCTTGTGAAGGCGCCCAGCTCCTATTCGCCCACCGCCGACGTGCAGGCCGCGGTCGACCGCGCCAAGGTGGTGCTCGGCCTGATGCGCGAGCAGGGCTACATCACCCCCGATCAGGCGCAGGTCGATGTCAGCGCGGTGCAATTGAAGCAGGACGCCGGGCAGAACTCGGTGCGCTATTTCACCGACTGGGTGCTGCCGCAGCTCGATATCATCCTGCCCGAAACCTACGAGCCGATCGAGGTGTGGACCACGCTCGACATCGGCATGCAGCGCGCCGCCACCGCGGCGATCGAGGCGAACACCCCCAAGGGGGCGCAGGGCGCGCTGGTCAGCCTCGACCGTGACGGGGCGATCCTCGCGATGGTGGGCGGGACGGATTACGTCGCCAGCAACTACAACCGCGCCACCGCCGCGATGCGCCAGCCGGGATCGGCGTGGAAGCTGTTCGTCTACCTCGCCGCGCTCGAGGCGGGTTACGTGCCCGAAGACAAGGTGGTCGACACCCCCGTCACCATCGACGGGTGGAGCCCGCGCAACTCGAACGGGCGCAATGTCGGCGAGACCGACCTGCGCACCGCCTTTGCCTATTCGATCAACACCGTCGCGGCGCAGCTCGGCAACGAGGTGGGCTTCGGCACGGTCGCCTCGATGGCGCGGCGCTTCGGGATCAATTCCAAGATCGACACCTTCCCCTCGATGGTGCTGGGCTCCTCGGAGATGCGGGTGATCGAGATGACCCAGGCCTTCGCCGGGATCGCCGCCAAGGGCACGCCGGTCGAGCCCTATGGCATCACCAAGGTGACCGGCGCGAGCGGCGAGGTGCTCTACCGCCGCGAGGCGCAGCGCCAGTCGCCCGCCGTGCCCGACCACGTGGCCAAAGGGATCACCGATCTGCTCCAGGCGGCGGTCCAGACCGGCACCGGCCGCGCGGCCGATATCGGGCGGCCGGTGGCGGGCAAGACCGGCACCACCTCGTCGAACAAGGACGGCTGGTTCATCGGCTTCTCCAGCGGGGTGACGACCGGCGTGTGGATGGGCCGCGACGATGCCAAGGCGGTCGCGGGGCTCCAGGGCGGGCGCGCCCCGGCGCAGGCCTTTGCCGCCTACATGCGCTATGCGGTCAAGGATCGCCCGGTCGAGGAATTCGAGGTGACGCTCGAGGAGCCCGAATGGCAGCTCGAACCCGATCAGGAGGCGCTGTTCGGCGAGCCCGAGGATTATTACTACATCGACGAACAGGGCAATCTGGTGCAGCCCGGCCGGCGCGATCCCTCGCTGACACCCGAGGCCGACCCCGATGCGCCGCCCGCGGCCAGCCGCGATTTCCTCGAGGAGGCGACTGGCGGCAGCCTGCCGCAGAACCAGCGTCCGCCGCGCCGCCCGGCCCAGCCGCCCCCACAGCCGCAGGCGCCGCCGCAATAGGGCCGGGGGCCGAGAGGCAGAACCAAGAAAAAAGGCGCCGGGTTGGCTCCCGGCGCCTTTTTCATTGTCCTGGCCTTGCAGAGGCCGGCGCGGATCAGTTGAGGCGCACCGCGACGAAGGCGGGCGGGGTGTTGCCACGCTGGACGCGCAGCAGGATCGCCTCGCGCTTGTCGGCGACCGCGGCCTGGACCTGCGCAAGCAGCGCCTCGACGGTGGGCGTCGGCTGGTAATTGGCCGACAGGATGATGAACCCGCGGCGCAGGCCCTTGCGGGCGGCATCGCCGTTCGGATCGACTGCGGCAATGACCACGCCCTGCGTGTCGGCCGGCACACCGAGCGAGCGCGCGATCGCGGGGCTCATCGGCATGACCTGCATGCCCAGCTTCTGCTCGATCGTCTCGTCCGAGGTGCCCGGCGCCATCGGCTCCTCGGATTCCGGATCGAAGGTCTGGTTCTGCTGGAGCAATTCCTGCTCGCTCGGACGCTTGCCGAGGGTGACGTTGATCGCCACCCGCTTGCCGTCGCGCAGCACCTCGACCGGCACTGTCGCGCCCGGCTGGAGATTGGCGACGAGGAAGGAGACTGTCTGCTCGGCGGTCACGTCCTTGCCATTGACCTTGGTCAGCACGTCGCCCGACCTGAGGCCCGCCTTGGCCGCAGGGCCGGTTTCCTCGACCACCTGCACCAGCTCGCCGCGGCGCTTGGGCAGGCCGAGCGAGAGCGCCAGATCCTCGTCGATCGGCTGGAGCCGCACGCCGAGATATCCGCGCTGGATCTCCTGGCCCGAACGCAACTTCTCGACGATCGGCGCGGCGGTTTCGGCGGGGATCGCAAAGCCGATCCCGACGCTGCCGCCCGAGGGCGAGAAGATCGCGTTGTTGATGCCGATCACATTGCCGCGCATGTCGAACAGCGGGCCGCCCGAGTTGCCGCGGTTGATGCTCGCGTCGGTCTGGAGATAGCGGTCATAGGCGCCGCCCTGGCCGGTGTTGCGGTACACCGCCGAGATGATCCCCGCAGTCACCGTGCCGCCGAGGCCGAAGGGGTTGCCGATCGCCACCACCCAGTCGCCCACGCGGGTCGCCGAGGAATCGCCGAAGGTGACGAAGGGGAAGGTCTTGTTCGAGCGGATCTTGAGCACCGCGAGGTCGGACGCCGCATCGGCGCCGATCACGTCGGCCTCGTATTCGGTGCCGTCGGCCAGCGTGACGGTGATCGATTCGAGCTTGGCGCGGGTATCGGGCGGGTTGATGACGTGGTTGTTGGTGACGACGATGCCGTCGGCCGAGATGATGAAGCCCGAGCCCAGCGACTGCGCCTCGCGCGTCTGCGGCTGGGCCTCGGCGCCGCCGCCCTGACGGCGGTTGAACAGCTCGGCAAAGGGCGTGCCGGCGAAGGGGTTGTTCTGCACCTCGACCCGCTGGCGGGTGGCGATGTTGACCACCGCAGGCTGGAGCTGCGCGGTGAGATCGGCGAAGCTCGCCGGGGCGCCTGCGACAGGGACCACGCGGTTCATCACCGCATCGTCGTTCTGCGCCACCTGTGCGCCCAGCGGCGAGCCCGTGATCAGCGAAATGGCAGCGCCGCCCACCAGCAGCGCAGTCGACAGTCCGTATACATAGCGCACTTTGTTCACGTCCTCTTGGTCCTTATCCTTTGCGGAAATGCGCAAGGTTACCGCGCCGTTCCTGAAACCCTCGTGCGGGAGGCCGCCCCGTCGCCGGGGCGGCGGCCCCAAATGCGTCTGTTGCGGCTGAACGCCGATTGAATGCTTAGCGCATCCATCGCCGTGCGTCTGCGCTTGGTCGAATGCCTAGGGTTGCCCCTTGAACTGGCGGAAATATTCGCTGTCGTCCGACAGCACCATGGTGCTCTGCCCTTCCCCGGCAAGGAAGGTCGAGCGGTAGCTCTGCATCGCGCGGTAGAAGTCGTAGAACTTCGGGTCTTTCCCATAAGCATCGGCATAGATCTTGGCGGCCTGCGCGCTGGCTTCGGCGCGGATGATCTGCGCGTCGCGCTGGCCGGCGGCGCGGATCGTGGCGGCCTGTTCCTGGCGGTCGGTCTCCATCCGGGTGAAGGCGGCATCGAGCGGGCTGCCCTCGGGCAGGTCGGCGGCCTTGATCCGCACGTCGAGCACCTGCGCGCCGTAGTTACGCGCCTGGGTGTCCAGTGTCTTGGTGATGTTGGTCATCGCCGTCCCGCGTTCGGCATTGATCAACGCCGAGAACGGGATGCGTCCGAGCTCCTGGCGCAGCACCGAGGTGAGGATCGGCAGCAGCTGCGCCTCGAGCTGGCGTTCGGTCCCGGCCTTCTCGACCAGCCGCACCGGATCGATGATGCGGTACCGGGCATAGGCATCGACCTGCAGGCGCTGCTGGTCCTTGGAGAGCACCTGGGTGCGCTCCATGTCGATATCGAGCACGCGGCGGTCGATGAACCGCACTTCCTCGATGAAGGGGATACGCGGCGCGATCCCGGCACCGGTCGAGCCGTAGGGCACTTCCGGGCGGAACTGGTTGATGACACGCACCGGGTTGCCGGTGCGGATCACCACCGCCTGATGGGTTTCGGGGACGATCACCACGCTGGCGATCACCGCCACCGCCAGCGCGACCAGCGCGATGACGATGTTGCGAGGGTTCTGGAGAATGCCGTTCATGACCTTACTGCCCCTGCTGCGAGGATGGCGGTGCTTCCTGCGCCCGGCGCTTCAGCTCGGGGAGCGGCAGGTAGGGCGTGACATTGCCGGATTCGACGATGGTCTTGTCGGTCTTCGCCAGGATCTGTTCCATGGTCTCGTAATAGAGGCGGCGGCGCGTCACTTCGGGCGCGAGCTTGTATTCCTCGTAGATGTCGTTGAACTCGCTCGCATCGCCCTGCGCGCGGGCGAGCACCTGCTGCGCCACCGCGCGGGCGCGGTTGATGTTGGCGTCGGCGTCCTGCTGCGCGCTCGAGACGTCCTTGAACGCCTCTTCCACCCGGCTCGGCGGGTCGACCTTGTTGATTTCGATCCCCTGCACGCTGATCCCGGAGCGATAGGCATCGAGCCGCGCCTGCATCGCGGTGCGCACGTCCTGCTCGATCTCCGCCCGGCCCGCACCGGTCAGCACGGAGTCGAGATCCTGCCGCGCCACCGCCGCGCGCATCGCCGCCTCGCCGATCTCGAGCAGCGCGTTGCGCGGATCGTTGAGCTGGTACTTGAAGAGCGTGAGGTCCGAGATGTTCCAGCGGATCAGGTAGCTCAGATCCACGAGGTTCTGGTCGCCGGTCAGGATCAGCTTTTCGGTCTTGGTGCCGGGCACCTCCTCGAGGCGCACCTGCGTCACGTTTTCCTTCTCGACCATCTGGATCGGCCAGGGCAGGGTGGGCTGAAGGCCGGAATCGAGCGTGCCCGAATACTTGCCGCCGAGCCACGTCACCACCGCCTGTTCGCCCGGCTGGATGAAGTGGAAGCTCGTCACCCCCACCCACACCAGCGCGACGCCGCCGAGGATCACCGGAACCCAGCTCTTGCCGTCTGGGCGTTCGGGGAAGCGGAAGCCGGGGCCGCCCGCTCCGCCGCCGCCGCCGCCCGCGCGGCGCGGGCCTTCGGGGCCGCGGCTCTTGAAGATGTCCTCGATGCTGGCCGAGCGGCGCTTGCCCGGTTCGCCCCCGCCGGGGAGCCACGGGTTGCGCGGGCCGGAGCTTTCACCGCCGCCGCCGCCGTTGCTGCCGGCGCCGTCATCGCCCGACGAACCGTCATCGCCCGAACCGCCCCAGGGGTTCTTGCCGGCCATGGCAAGGCCCTTAAGCCCGGCGCCAAGGCGTTCTCTCCAGCCGTCCATTCTCTGCATGAGCTGTTTATAGGCACGGGTTCCGGCGAAAAACAGGGGTTCGCTGCGTGATTTTGGTGTTAGAGGCGTCGCGTCATGAGCAAGTCGGACAATCCACCCCGCCAGCCGCAAGCCGAAGAGGCGCTGATCCGCGCCGCGCTGAGCCCCGAAATCAACCATCGCCTGCGCTCGGCGCGGATCGTTGCGGGCCGCGCGGTGATCGTCGCCGAGGCGGGCGATCTGGCTGACGCGGGGCGGAAGGCGCTCGAGGCCGAGATCACCGCCGCGCTATCCCCGCTCCCCGAAATCGCCGAGGTGCGCATCGCGCTGACCGGCGAACGCCGCCGCCGCCGGTTGATCGCGGTGGGAAGCGGCAAGGGCGGGGTCGGCAAGTCGACGCTCACCACCAATCTCGCAGTCGCGCTGGCGAAGATGGGCCGCCGTGTCGGCGTGATCGACGGCGACATCTACGGCCCCTCGCAGCCCAAGCTGCTGAAGACCGAGGGGCTCAAGCCCGCCGCCACCCCCGATGGTTCGCAGCTGGTCGCCATCGACAGCCCCTACGGCGTCAAGGTGCTTTCGATGGGCCATATTGTCGCCCCTGGCAAGGCGCTGGCGTGGCGCGGGCCGATGACCGGCAAGGCGCTCGGCCAGCTGGTCGAGGCAGACTGGGGCGAGACCGACCTGCTGCTGGTCGACCTGCCGCCGGGGACGGGCGACGTGCAGCTCTCGATGCTATCGGCGCACAAGCCCGATGGCGCGGTGCTGGTCTCGACCCCGCAGGACCTCGCGCTGATCGACGCCGCGCGCGCCGGGCAATTGTTCGAACAGGGCGAGGTGCCGATCATCGGCCTCGTCGAGAACATGGCGGGCTATGCCTGCCCGCATTGCGGCGAGGTCAGCGATCCCTTCGGCTCGGGCGGGGTGGAGCGCTTCGCCGCCGCGCTCGAAATCCCCTTCCTGGGCCGCGTCCCGCTGACGCTGGCGACGCGCATGGCGGGCGACAAGGGCGAGCCCCCGGCCGCCGGCGAGGACGAGACGGCGGAGCCCTTCCGCGCCATCGCCGAAAAGCTCGCCCGCTGGCTGGATACGGGGAAGCTCTAGGCAGATGCAGGTCTCGCGGCGCGGATTGCTGGCGGGCGCGGCGGCGGGCGGGGGCCTCGTGATCGCCTGGTGGCTGCTGCCGCGCACCTACCGCACGCCGCTGGTGGCCGCGCGGGCAGAGCATGTGTTCGGCGCCTGGCTCAAGATCGCCGCCGACGGCGTGGTGACGGTCGCCGTGCCGCAGCTCGAGATGGGGCAGGGGATCACCACCATCCTGCCGCAGGTCATAGCGCAGGAACTGGGGGCGGACTGGCGGCAGATCGCGGTCGAGCCCGCGCCGGTCTCGGGCGCCTATGCCAATGTCCCGCTGGCCAGGCAGTGGATGGCGCTGTGGGACGCGAGCTTTGCCGGGCTCTCTCCCGCGACCGACGAGCTGCTGGCGACCCGCTTCGCGCAGTCGCACCGCTTCAACGCGACCGCCGCCGGCACGTCGCTCGCCGCCTATGAATTGCCCTGCCGCGAGGCCGCCGCCGCCGCGCGCGCGATGCTCGCGCAGGCCGCCGCGGCGCGCTGGGGCGTGTCCTGGGAGGAATGCGAGGTCGAGAACGGGCTCGTCACCCAAGGCGCCAACCGCGCCAGCTTCGGCGAACTGGCCGAGGAGGCCGCAGGCTACACCCCGCCCGATCCCCCGCCGCTGAAGCCCGAGCCGCCGCGCGAAAAGCCGCTCCCCGCCGATGTCGACGCCGCCCCCGCCTACCCGCGCATCGACCTGCCATCGAAGGTCGACGGCTCGCACCGCTTTGCGGGCGACGTGCGGCTGCCCGGCATGGTGTTCGCCTCGATCCGCCATGGCCCGGCCGACGGTTCCGAGCTCGACAGCTTCGATACCAAGGCCGCCGCCGGGATCCGGGGGATCGCGGGGGTCGTCCGGAGCAAGCGCTGGCTCGCGGTCGCCGCCGACACCTGGTGGAGCGCCGAGGCCGCGCTCGCCGCGATGAAGCCCCGCTTCCGCACCGTCGCGCCCGTCAACAGCGCCGACATCGCCGCGCGGCTCGACACGCTGCTGACCGCGGGCGAGGCGCATGTGATCGCCGAGACCGGGTTCGGGGGCGAGGCGCTCGAGCGGGTCGATATCGGGCGGCGCTACGAGGTCGAGCCCGCCTATGCCGCCCCGCTCGAGACCGCGACCGCGACCGCGCGCTTCGCGGACGGGCGGCTCGACCTGTGGATCGCCGCGCAAGCCCCCGAACAGGCCCGCCTCGCCGCCGCACGCGCGATCGGCATCGCGACCGAGGATGTCGCGCTCTATCCCATGCCCGCCGGCGGCAGCTTCGATGCGCGGCTCGAGCACGATCACGCCATCGAGATCGCGCTGATCGCCAAGGAATTGGGCCGCCCGGTGCAGCTGGTCTGGCCGCGCCGCGACGAGCTGATCCGCGCCCGCCCCCGCGCGCCCTACTGGATGCTGCTCGGCGCGCAGCTCGCCAAGGGCGCGCCCGGCACCCCGGGCGGCGCGATCGAGGCGATGCGCGTGCGGGTGGCGACGCCGCCCGCCATGCGCGAGTTCGGCCAGCGCCTGTTCGCGGGCCGCACCAGCATGGCCGCGATGCGCAACACCGCGGGCGAGGCCGATCCGCTCGCGCTCCAAGGCGCGCTGCCGCCCTACACCATCCCGGCCGTGATGGTGGAGCACATCCCCGCCGATATCGGCCTGCCGGTCGGCCGGGTGCGCGGCAATTCCTGGGGGCCGACGATCTTCGCGATCGAGAGCTTCATCGACGAGATCGCCGCCAAATCGAAGCGCGAGCCGCTGTCGTTCCGCATGTCGATGCTGGGGGGCGACGTGCGGCTCGCCGCCTGTCTCCAGCGCGCGGCGCAGTTGGCAGAGTGGGACGGGGGGCTCGACCAGAGCGGGCAGGGCCTCGCCTGCGCCCGGCTCGGCGAGGGGACGGATGCAGCCCGGATCGCCTGTGTCGCCACCGCGCGGCAGGGCGAAGGGGGCGTGCGCGTGGTGCGACTGTCGGCAGCGGTCGATATCGGCCGGATCATCAACCACGACATCGCCAAGCAGCAGATCGAGGGCGGCCTCGTGTTCGGCATCGGCATCGCGCTCGGCAATGCGGTGCGGCTGCGCGGCGGGCTGCCCGAAGAGGCCGGCGAGGCGGCGCTCGGCCTGCCGACCTTGGCCGATTGCCCCGAGATGCGGGTGCAGTTCATCGCCAGCGACGCCGCGCCCGCCGATCCGGGCGAGCTCGGCGCGGTGGTCGCCCCGCCCGCCATCGCCAATGCGCTCTATTCGGCCACGGGCTTGCGCCTGCGCCGCCTCCCCCTACTTTCGGACGGCATATGATCCTGACATTTATGCAACATGAGGCCGCGCCAATCGCAGGGCCGCGGAAACGAAACGCCTGCCGACCGTTGGGCGCACTATGACCTGGCAGACCCAGCGCCTTCCGGGCGACCATCCTCCGGCCAAGAGCGGCCGCATCGGCGTGCTGCTGATCAACCTCGGCACTCCCGACGGGCCCGATCCCGAATCGGTCAAGCGCTACCTCAAGCAGTTCCTCTCGGACACGCGGGTGGTCGAGATCCCGCCGATCGCCTGGCAGCTGATCCTGCGCGGCATCATCCTCAACACCCGGCCCCAGAAGAGCGCCAGGGCCTATCAGAAGATCTGGACCGAGCGCGGCTCCCCGCTCGCCGACATCACCGCGCGGCAGGCCGAGGCGATGGTGGGGCGTTTCGGTGAGCAGGTGCAGGTCGGTTGGGCGATGCGATACGGCAACCCCTCGATCGAGAGCCGCCTCACCGCGATGATGGCGGACGGCTGCGACCGCATCCTGATTTCGCCGATGTATCCGCAATATTGCGCCGCGACGACCGCAACCGTGTTCGACGAGATCGCCCGCGTGCTCGGCAAGATGCGCTGGCAGCCGACCTTGCGTTTCGTGCCGCCCTATCACGATGATCCCAACTATCTGAACGCGCTGGCCGAG
Organism: Erythrobacter donghaensis; assembly: GCF_001557325.1. Lineage (GTDB taxonomy): Bacteria > Pseudomonadota > Alphaproteobacteria > Sphingomonadales > Sphingomonadaceae > Erythrobacter > Erythrobacter donghaensis_B. The sequence goes on along the minus strand of NZ_LSJS01000079.1, from coordinate 6,700 downwards.
GATCTCACCCGGCAGGTGCGCGCGCTCACCTTCAGGCCCGAGGTCATGCTGCTCAGCTTCCACGGGATGCCGCAGCAGACGCTGGAGAAGGGCGATCCCTATTACTGCCACTGCTCCAAGACCGCGCGGCTGCTGCGCGAGGAGCTGGCGACGCGGCCCGAGTTCGAAGGCGTGCGGTTCGAGACCACCTTCCAGTCGCGCTTCGGCCCGGCGGCGTGGCTCGAACCTTCGACCGATGCGACGCTGATCGCGGAAGGCGGGAAGGGCACCAAGCGGCTGGTTGTCGCCGCGCCCGGCTTCGCGGCGGACTGCGTCGAGACGCTCGAGGAGCTGGCGATCGAGGGCCGTGCGGAATTCTGCGAGGCGGGCGGCGAGGATTACGCCGTGCTCGATTGCCTCAACACCTCGGATGATGGCCTCGCGATGATCGAGGCGATGCTGCGCCGCGAGCTGGGCGGATGGATTTGACATGCGGGAAACTTGCGTGAAACTTTCATCAGGGTAAGTTGCGAAACCGAACGCGATAACCGGAGCATCTGGAAAGACATGGCCACCCTTGCCGAAGCCCCGCAGGATAGCGAAACCCCCGGCGGCAGCGCCCCCGCCGGTGCGCCCCGTCACTGGAGCGAGCTGCGCCTCACCGAAGCCGATCTTGCCCACATTCCGGGCGAAGCGGGCTGGCCGGTGATCGGCAACACCTTGACCATGCTCGCCGATCCGCACGCCTTTGCCGCGCGGATGATCGCCGCCCACGGCAAGGTCTACAAGAACCGCGCCTTCGGCGGCTGGCAGATCGCGCTGATCGGGGCCGAGGCGAACGAGCTGCTGCTGTTCAACAAGGACAAGATCTTCTCCTCCGAACAGGGCTGGGGCCCGGTGCTCGACCAGCTCTTCCCGCGCGGGCTGATGCTGATGGATTTCGAGCATCACCGGATCGACCGCCGCGCGCTCTCGATCGCCTTCAAGCCCGAGCCGATGCGGCACTATTCGGGTGCGCTGAACCGCGGGATTGCTCGTGAAGTCGCCGGCTGGGCGGGGCCGATGCAGTTCTATCCCGCGATCAAGAAGCTCACCCTCGATCTCGCCGCCGACAGCTTTATCGGCCTGCCCTGGGGCCCCGAGGCCGACAGGATCAACGAGGCTTTCGTCGACATGGTGCAGGCCTCGGTCGCGCCGGTGAGGAAGCCGCTGCCCTTCACCAAGATGAAGAAGGGCGTCGATGGCCGCGCCTTCCTGGTCGACTATTTCACCCGCGAAACCCTCCGCCGCCGCGCGGAAGGCGGAGGGCAGGACATGTTCAGCCAGTTCGCCACCGCCACGCGCGAGGACGGCAGCCTGCTGCCGGTCGACGAGGTGGTCGATCACATGAACTTCCTGATGATGGCGGCGCACGACACCATCACCTCCTCGGCGACATCGCTGATCTATTACCTCGCGACCAATCCCGAATGGCAGGAGAAGCTGCGCGAGGAGATCTTCGCGGTGACCGGCGGGCCGGACGGGGAGGGCAACCCCCGCCCGCTCGATTACGACGATCTCGGCAAGCTCGACCTCACCGAGATGGCCTTCAAGGAATCGCTGCGGATGGTGCCGCCGGTGCCCTCGATGCCGCGCCGTGCGCTGCGCGAATTCGAATATGGCGGTTACCGCATTCCGGCGGGTGCCTCGGTAGGCATCAACATCTACTGGACCCACCATTCCGAGGAATATTGGGACAATCCCTTCACCTTCGATCCGCTGCGCTTCACGCCCGAGCAGGTGAAGGCCCGCCATAAATATGCCTGGGTGCCCTTCGGCGGGGGCGCGCATATGTGCCTCGGGCTGCACTTCGCCTATATGCAGGTCAAGATCCTGATGGCGCAGCTGCTCCAGCGATACCGCATCGAGGCAGCGGCGGGGTACAAGCCCGATTGGCAGGAATGGCCGATCCCGCAGCCCAAGGACGGGCTCAAGGTGGAGTTCGTGCCGCTCTGACCCCCCCGGGGGCCGGCAAGCGCGACCCAATCATGGAGCGTCAGGCAAAGCGCTGACAGGGGCACCATTGTTTCACGTGGAACACGGCAGTGCGCCCCATGATCGTGCAATAACCGTGCAATCGATGCGCAATACCGCCGTAGCGGCGCGCGCCGCCGCGGCTCAGAAGTCGACCGCGATCCCGTCTCCTCTCTCCCAGTCACCGTAGCGGGTGGGAGAGAGCTTCTCGTCATTCTCGACCGCCTTGGGCGCGGGCACCGGATCGTTGGTCCAGTGGGCGGGCTTCTTGAAGGCCTTGGCGGCCTCGGATTTCTCGCGGGTCATGCCCTTCCAAATGCGCGTGCTGGCGCTTTGTTTCAAGCACCTGTAGAGGCGCGCCGATGGCACTCCCCCCCGGACTTCCCGTGCGCCGCGCCGCGCTGCGCCTGCTCGATGCCGTGCTGCGGCGGGGCGAGACGCTCGAGCAGGCCGAAGGCACCGCGCTCGGCGATGTCCGCAAGGCACCCGACCGCGCGCTCGCCCGCGCCATCGCGGGGGAGACCCTGCGCTGGCTGACCGATCTCGACGGCCTGATCGACAGCGCCACGAAGCAGCGCCTGCCCGACGATGCCAAGGCGCGGATGGTGCTGCGGCTGATGCTCGCCCAGACGCTGCGGCTCGAGACGCCGCCGCACGCGGTGATCGCGACCGGCCTCGCGCTGCTCGAGGGTGGGCCTAGGCGGCTCGCGCACGGGGTGTTCTCGGCGTTAACGAGAATCGAGGGCGACAAGCAGGGCGCGACGCTGCCCGAAATGCCCACCTTGCCCGAGCGCGTCATCGCCCGCTGGGGCGTGGAGAGGGCCGCCGCGATCGCCCCCGGCCTCGCCTTCCCGCCCGAGCTCGACCTTGCCCTGCGCGACCCGGCCGAAACCGCGACCCGCGCCGTCCAGATGGGCGGCGTCAGCCTCGCGCCGGGCCACATCCGCCTGCCGCGCGGCGCGGCGGTGGAGAGCCTTGCGGACTTCAAGGAGGGTGCATGGTGGGTGCAGGACCTCGCCGCCTCGCTGCCCGCGCGGCTGCTGGGGGCGGGTGAGGGCAGGCACGCGCTCGACCTGTGCGCCGCGCCCGGCGGCAAGACCATGCAGCTGGCCGCGTCCGGCTGGAAGGTCACCGCGCTCGACATGTCGAAGCGGCGGCTCGACCTGCTCAAGGACAACCTCAAGCGCACCGGCCTCAAGGCCAGCCCCGTGCGCGCCGATGCCCTGACGTGGGAGCCCAAGCACCGCTTCGACGCGATCCTGATCGACGCGCCCTGCACCGCGACCGGCACCTGCCGCCGCCACCCCGATGTGCTCCACCGCATCGGCAAGGGACAGGTGGCGGAGATGGTCGAGCTGCAACGCGCGCTCGCCGCCAAGGCGGCCGAGTGGCTCAACCCCGGCGGGGTGCTGGTCTATGCGGTGTGTTCGCTCGAGGTGGAGGAGGGCGAGGAACAGGCGGCGTGGATCGATGCCGAACTCGGCCTGACGCCCGCCCCGATCACGCCCGAGGAACTCCCCGCCGGCCTCGCGCCGACCCCCGAGGGCTGGCTGCGCACCCATCCGGGGATGCTGGCCGATGTGGGCGGGCTCGACGGGTTTTTCGTGGGGCGGTGGGTGAAGCGCTAAGCCTCACCGTCTCCCCGGACTTGATCCGGGGCCGCTGTCCTCCTCGCGGCCTCGCAAAGGTGCAAGCGATCCCGGATCAAGTCCGGGATGACAAACGCACCCTACTTCACATACTTCTGGAAGCTCTTGCGCAGCTTGAACAGCTTGGGCGGGATCACCGCAAGGCAGTAGGGATTGCGCTGGCCTTCGCCGTCCCAGTATTCCTGGTGATAGTCCTCGGCCGGATACCATTCCGCCGTCTGCACACCCCCCGACAGGCCTTCGATCGTCGTCACCGCCCGCTTGCCGTTCTCGGCATTCCAGCGCGCGATGGCCGCTTCGGCCTCGGCACCCTGTTCGTCCGACAGCGGGAAGATCGCGCTGCGATACTGCGTGCCCACGTCGTTGCCCTGCCGGTTCAGCTGCGTCGGATCATGCGTGCCGAGGAACACGTCGTAGATTTCGGCAAGGCTGATCACCGCCGGATCGAAGGTCACGCGGATCCCCTCGGCATGGCCGGTGGTGCCGGTGCACACCTCCTTGTAGGTGGGATTGGCCTTGGTGCCGCCGATATAGCCGCTTTCGACCTGGCTCACCCCGACGACATCGCGGAACACCGCCTCGGTGCACCAGAAGCATCCGCCTGCAATGATCGCCGTGTGCATGTTGCTCATCGAATTCTCCGTTGCTTTGTGCCAGAGATAGGCCAGCGAAACGCCAATGCCAGCGCCTCGTGCGCTATTCTTGCCAAAATCCGGGAGAGTTACACGCCATGACAAAACTGATCCTTGCGCTGACCGCCGTCAGCGGCCTTGCCCTTGCCGCGCCGCTCGCCGCCCAAAGCAGCTCGGGGCACGCCGGTCACGCCATGCCCGCTGCCGACGGCATGATGGACGAGGCCCACATCAAGGACACCGCGCACTTCATGAAGATGCACGGCGAGCAGCTGTCGGCCGCGATCAACCACCCGAGCCGTGCGGAAGACAAGGCGCGCGACGCCTTCCGGCACCCGGCCGAAACGCTCGCCTTCTTCCATGTCGGCCCGGAAATGAAGGTCGGCGAATATGCGCCGGGCGGCGGGTGGTATTCGCGCCTGCTCGGGCACTATCTGGGCGGCGAGGGCCAGCTGGTCGGCCTCTACGCCAACCCGCTCACCGCCACCGCCGATCCGGCGCGCCAGCAGCGCATCCGTGATCAGGCGGCGGGCTTTGGCGCGGAAGTGGCAGGCTATACCGGGCTGCCGGCGGAGAAGTTCAGCGGGCTGACGCTCGACAAGGCGGCCGAGCAGAAGGGCACCTTCGACCGCATTCTGGTGATCCGCGCGATGCACAGCCCGACCCGTTCGGGCACCGCCGACACCGAAATCCGGGCGATGCGCGAGCTGCTCAAGGATGACGGCCTGCTCGGCATCATCCAGCACCGCGCCAAGCCCGATGCGCCGTGGGCCTATGCCGATGGCTCGAAGGGCTATCTCAAGCAGCAGGACATGATCGACTTCATGCGCCTCAACGGCTTCGAGCTGGTCGCGGCGAGCGAGATCAACGCCAATGCCAAGGACCCGGCCAACCACCCCGAAGGCGTGTGGGAAATGCCGCCCTCGCTCGCGACCAAGCGCGAGGACCTGAAGGGCCTGGGCGAGAGCGACCGGATGACTCTGCTGTTCAAGAAGGCGAAGTGATCTGTCGCATCCGGCGCGGGCGGGAGGTTCCCCCGCGCCGGGAATCGCTGTAGGGGGCGCGGCATGACCGCCATCACTGTCGCCGCCCTCCAGCTTGCCCTCTCGGATCAGGACGAGGCGGCCAACATCGCCGCCGTCGCCGCGCTGATCGAGGACGCCGCCGCCAGGGGCGCGCAGCTGATCCTGCCGCCCGAGCTGTTCAGCGGCGAATATTTCTGCCGCGAGGAGGACGAGGCGCTGTTCGCGCTCGCCCGCCCCACGCCCGAGCACCCCAGCGTCATCGCGATGCAAGCGCTCGCCGCGAAGCTCAAGGTGACGATCCCCACCAGCTTCTTCGAGCGCGACGGGCACCACTATTACAACACCCTCGCGATGATCGGCCCCGACGGGGCGATCATGGGCACCTATCGCAAGAGTCACATCCCCGACGGCCCGGGCTACGAGGAGAAGTATTACTTCCGCCCCGGGAATGACGGCTTCAAGGTGTGGGACGTGGCCGGAGAGGACGGCGCGCGCGTCAAGGTCGGCGTCGGCGTGTGCTGGGACCAGTGGTATCCCGAAAGCGCGCGGGTGATGGCGCTGCTGGGCGCCGAGCTCCTGATGTATCCGACTGCGATCGGTTCCGAACCCTATGACGCCGATCTCGACACCAGCCGCATGTGGCGCCGCGCGATGATCGGCCATGCGGTGTCGAACTGCATGCCGGTGGTGGCGAGCAACCGCATCGGCCACGAGGGCCCCGCCGAGCGCGCCCAGAGCTTCTACGGCCACTCCTTCATCACCGACGAATGGGGCGATGATCTCGCGCTGTTCGGCAAGGAGGAGACCGGCGTGCTGGTCGCACGGCTCGATCTGGCGCGCGCCGCGAAGCACCGTGCCGGGATGGGCTTCTTCCGCGACCGCCGTCCGCAGCTCTACGGGCGGATCGCTCAAGATATCTGAGAGCGCACATCTGAGGCGGTCGAGCACGTACCTCGTCGCGCTCGGGAGCAACCGGCGGCACCACCGCTACGGTGCTCCCGGGGGCGTGGTGCGCGCAGCCATGGAGGAGCTTGCCGCCTTCGGCACCGTCACCGCGCGCTCGCCGGTGATCGCGACCCCGGCGATGGGCGCGGCGCGGCGGCGCTTCGCCAATGCCGTGCTGGTGCTGGAGAGCGAACGCGATCCGCCCGCGCTGCTCGCGGCGCTCAAGCGCACCGAGCGTGAATTCGGCCGCCGGCCCGGCCAGCGCTGGGGTGACCGGGTGCTCGATCTGGACATCGTGCTGTGGAGCGGCGGCGCGTGGGTCTCGAAGATCCTCACCATCCCCCACCCGGGTTTCGCCCGGCGGCGCTTCGTGCTGGCCCCGGCCTGCACCGTCGCCCCCGACTGGCGCACGCCCCCGCACGGCTTGACGCTCGCCCACCATCAAGCCCGCTTGACC
>NZ_LSJS01000078.1 GCF_001557325.1 Erythrobacter donghaensis | reverse complement strand
GATACCGACATCGCGTTGATCACCGTCGCCGCGCGCGACCTTCAACCGATTGCTCGGGGAAACTCGCAGTCGCTCAAGGTCGGTGATCTGGCCTTTGCTGTCGGCTACCCGTTGGGCTTGGAACAGACGTTGACCATGGGGATCGTCAGCGGTCTCGGCCGCTCAGGGATTGGTGAGGGCCTCGAAGATTATATCCAGACTGATGCCCCGATCAATTCGGGCAACTCAGGCGGTGCTTTGCTTGATAGCCGCGGGCGCCTGATTGGTATCAACACGGCGATTCTCTCGGGCCGCGGCGGCGGCAATATCGGTATTGGTTTCGCCGTACCCATTCAGATGGCGATGGGTGTCGCCGATCAGTTGCGCCAGTTTGGCGAGGTCAAGCGTGGCAGGATCGGCGTGACAA
>NZ_LSJS01000077.1 GCF_001557325.1 Erythrobacter donghaensis | reverse complement strand
AAGGGGGTCCCTTTTGCGCGCCGATAGGGGGTCCCGTTTGCACGCCGATTGACACACTAGATTCATGCCGAGCGCGTGCAATATTGTTTCAAATTCAGGAAGCGTCATGGTGACGCGTTTTTCGGGCTTGCTGTGCAGCAAAACGCCCAGCCTCGATTTGCTGATACCGGTCAGGTGGGCGAGTTTGCGTTGAGTTGCTTTCTTGCAAGCCATCGCCCGCAGGATCAGAGGCACATAGTCCCTCTGCAGCTCGTCGCCTTGGGCGAGCTCCACAACTTACGCCCCTAACTTGGCAAGAGATGTCATATCGATCCCCCAATGCCGTTCGGATGGGGAAGACAATCATAGCAGAAAAGCCAATGCAAGCGTGGTTTCGACCAGATTTGTCCGAACCGAAAGGCTAACGCATTGGTGACCGCGCTTGTTAGTGCCGGGACCCCTTGAATGGGCCGGTCTCGCGAGGTTGATCGAACTCGTCCAACTGGAGCTTGGAAATCACGCGAGCTGCCCGCTGCTCGACTATATAGTTGAATAAAAGGGCAGAAAGAGCGTCCCCAACAGAAATGTTGGTTTCGAGTCTTGTTTCGAGCAATTCTTTTATTCTCTCAAGATTTTTGGCACTCGTCTCCGTAATCTCTAAATGGATCTGAATGCTTCCGCCTGTAGGGACAGCCACCAGATGGCGCTTTAGGTTCTCCGCATCCTCATCATCTATCTTTTCTATTCCTGGAACGCGGCTGTTCACGAGATTTTCGAGCGTCTGATAGCACTTAGTACTATTAGAATGAAGGCGAAGGCTCTCAGTCGTGAGATGAAAGAAGCGTTCGGAGATATCCAGTGTAAAGTCTCGTGAGTCAGCGCCCATAGTGCCCACGTCCTGAACTGCCCTCATCCATTAGAGCCCGATCGATGGTCGGTTGCCTTGCCGGGATTATGAACAGGCAATGGTTAATATCTGACGAGTCTTGCGCCGCGAATCTACCGCGAATGAAGCCTGTCCGCAATTGCAGGGCATAACGCCCCGTCAACCCGGCCAATTTGCCCCATATGACGGGGCAGGATGCCCTGATCACCGGGACACGGTGCCCCATTTTCATCACCGACATCGAACATGATCGAAAATTTTCCCGATTCGGGAGGGGGCTGATCCCATACGTCGTTGCGGTGCGGCGATGTGATTGGCCAGCTTTGTTTGGGCGCGGTTCCGTCGCGTCTCCAATCGAAGGAAATCCACATGCAGTCTGTCCTCCAAAAGAGCGGACACGCGGAGCTGGCGATCCTCGCCCTCGCCGTACTCCTGTTCGCTTTTCTCTTCTTCGCCGGTCCCGCCTTCGCCGGCGCCGACACGACGTTCAACACCGCGCTCACTAAGTTCACCGACTTCCTCGAGGGATCCGGCGGCAAGATCATCACGGTGCTCAGCCTCGCCGGCGGCGTGGTCGCCCTCGCTTCGGGTCGCTTCTCGATGGGGCAGATCGCGATCCCGGTCGGCGTCGGCGTCGGTGCCGGAACCGGCGTGCCGATCGTCACGTCCACCGTGACCGCGACGATCTGAACCGATCCCAGGCCTGTGCGGAGTAGCAGCTCCGCCCAGGTCCAGGAGGGGGTGGTGCAATGGCCGCAGACAAGTACGTCATTCCAACTCATCTCGACGATCCCGAGCTGATCGGGCTGTGGACGCTGGATGAGTTCCTGGCGATGGTTATCCCATTCGTCTGGGGGATCCTGTCTCAGCACATCCTTATCGGCATGCTTCTTTCGGGGGCGGGCTGGTGGGGTCTCAGAAAAGCTAAGGCAGGCCGGGCGACGTCCTGGCTGCTTCACCTGGCCTATTGGCATCTTCCGGCCGGCTTCACCGGCCTGAGAGCCACGCCACCCTCATATCTTCGACTGATGGCGGGGTGATATGGAACTTTCCTACAGCCATACGAACAGCCAGCGGATCCTGCGCCAGCGCAACATTCTGGCCGTCGCCGCGGTGGCGCTCGCCGTGATCACCCTGCTGCTCTGCACGGTCAGCCTGTCGCGCGACCGCGAGGTGGTGCTGCAACCAGTGCTGCGTTCTCCGCTGACGGTCAGCTCTGCCGGCGTCAGCCGCGAATATCTGGAGATGATCACGCGCGACACGGTCGTGCTGACGCTCGATCGCAGCCCGCAGAACCTCGAATACTGGATGAATGCGGTGCTCGACATTGCGAGCCCGCGCACGCAGGGCAAGATCAAGGCCGACCTGCTCAAGATCGTCAGCGAGCAGCGCGGCTCCTCGATCTCGCAGTTCTTCACCATCCAGAAGATGGAGATCGACACCAGGAACCTCCGCTCGGAGGTGACCGGCGAACTGCACACGATCGTCGGCAACAAGGTCATCTCCAGCGAGAACCGCACCTTCCGCTACGACTGGGAATATTCCGGCCTGTCGCTGAAGCTGGTGGGCTTCGGGATGGTGAAGACCGGCTCCGCGAAAGACCAACAGGGGAGCTCATCATGATGCCGGTCTATGCTATCGGGAGTGCCGCGCTCGGCACTGCCTTCCTCTCGCGCGTGACTTGCCACGCGAGCCGCTTCATCGGCGCAAGCCTCGTCGCCCTGGCGGTCTTCCTCATCGCCGAGCCGGCCTTCGCCGATCAGACGATCATGGCGAGCGACAGCGCGCAGGTTGATTGCACCGCGTCGGCCAAGGATCTGACCCGCATCAGCCTCGTCGAGGACGAGTTCGCGAGCGTGTCGAAGATCTCGACCGGCAATCCGCAGGACGACTTCTCGGTCGTCAACGAGCCGGTCCGCGGTGACATCTACCTGTCTGTGCCAGACGGGTTTGGCCGACCCGCGCTTTCCTTCTTCGCGACCAGCAAGCGCGGCTACGTCTACAAGTTCGTGTGCCGGATCAGCGGGGACCAGGCCGCCCAGGTCTTTGTTTCGAACCCTGCGATCGCCAACGAAAAGGCGGCCGAGAATGGTCCCGCCAATCAGCTGGGACCCCAGGATGCCGCCGTCGAGCTTGTCCAGGCCATGTATTCGAATGCCGTCGCCGATGGCTACGAGATGCGCCAGCGCACCCTGCGCCCCGTCTATGTTGGCACTCTCAAGGTCCAGATGATCGCCGAATATCGGGGTTCCGAGCTGACCGGCCGGGTGCTTCGGATCGAGAACAAGGGTGACCAGAGCGTCGAGCTTACCACAAGCATGGTCGCTCCTTCGAGCGCGCTCGCCGTCTCGATCGCCGACACCAAGCTCGCACCGGGCAAGGTCACCACGGCCTACCTCGTCTCGCAAAATGGTCCGAGCCCCTTGGCTGGCCAAAATACTCCTACGGGAAGGTGAGGATATGGCTCTTTCCGATTTCCTGAAGCGCAGTCGCCGTCCTCTCGACGGCGGCAGCGAGGGCGGCACCGAAGAGGGAGTTTCCCCGCTGTCGGGCGATCTCGGTGCCAATGACGCAGTCCGCCGCCGCCAGCGTCTGCTCCTCGCCGGCGTCGCGGGCGTGGGCCTGGTCCTTTCGTCCTTCTGGATCTTCGGCGGCGACGGCGACAAATCGAAGGAGACCGACGACGGCGTCAGCGAGGTCGACGTCTCCACCAAGGATCTCGTCAACCGCAACCTCTCCCAGCAGGAATGGATGGCGCTTTCGGAGAACCGCTTTCAGTCGACAGAAAACCAACTCAAGTCGATCGACGGGCAGAATAGCCGGCTCGAGGCGCTGACCGCGCAGGTCGAGGCGCTGAAGGGCCAGAATCAGGCGATGCAGGCCGATGGCCAGCGGGTCCTGTCCGCCTACCAGGCCGAAAACGAGCAACTTCGCCGGCAGGTCGCTGATCGCCGGACTGCCGCAGCACCGGCGCCCGGCCCGGCCGCAATGTACGGGCCCTATGGTCCGCAGGCCTATCAGCGACCGGGCGCGCAGGGCGGAACGCAAGCGGCGGCTCCGATCGCTTCGGCCGCGGAAGTGAAGCTCGTCAACTTCACGACGACGGATAGCGGCAACGCCTCCCGCATTGCCAAGGGCAACACGGTCTATACCGACAGCGTCAACTATCTGCCGCCCAACAGCTTCGCGCGTGCGAAGGTGATCGTGGGCGTGGATGCGAGCGCGGGGGTCAACAGCCAGAGCGATCCCTTGCCCGTCGTGCTGCGTGTGACGGGTCCGGCGCGCTCGGTCTACCAGAACGGCCGCCTGCTCACGACCAAGATAGAGGGCTGCCTCATCAACGGCGCGGCGCGCGGCGACCTCTCGAGCGAGAAGGTCTACGTCAAGCTTCAGAAGATGACCTGCCCGCAGCCCGGCGGCCGCTACGCGGTCTCCGAGGTCAAGGGCTTCATCGCCTTCGGGGGTAAGACGGGCGTGCGTGGCCGGGTGGTGTCCCGCGAAGGCTCGCTCGTGACCCAGGCCTTCCTGGCGGGCCTTGCTGGCGGCTTCGGCCGTGGCTTCTCGGCGAATGCCAACTCGGTCTTCCAGGGCACCAACATCACGACCAACGGCCAGCGCCAGAAGCTCTCGACGGGCGACATCCTCGAGGGCGGTTTCGGCGAGGGCGTCGCCCAGACTGGCGACATGGTCTCCAAATATCTGATCGAACGCGCCGAGCAATACCAGCCCGTGATTGAGATGCCGACCGGCATCGATGTTGAGATTGTCTTCCTGGAGGGTGTCTATGTTCGCAATTGATCGTCTGCGCGCGCTGGGCCGCCCGTCGCGCCTCGTCCTCACCACGCTCCTCGGGCTGAGCGTCGCCGGCATCGCGCTCGCGGCCGACACGAACAGCCCGGAAGACCGGGTCCGGTTGCTCCTAAAGACGCGGCTGCCCAAGACACCGGTCACCGCTATCGATTGCGGCAAGATCAGCGGCCTTTGCGAGATTACCGCGGGCGCCAACCTGTTCTACGTCGATACGGGCGCGCGTTTCCTCGTCATCGGCCGCGTCTATGACATGCAGACCCGGCAGGACATCACGGCCGCCCGTCTGCTCGAGATGAACCCCGACATGCTCGTCGGCGCAGCCGCGAAGGCCAATGCGGCGGCAAATGCGGGCGGCGAAGACGATACTTCACAGCTCGCTGCGGCAACGCCGGGCCGGGTGGAGAAGCCAGTCCGCCCTGCGACGCCGCAGAAGCTCTCGCTCGCCGAGCTGCCCCGAGACGGTGCGATCGTCTGGGGCAATCCTTCGGGCCAGACGATCACGGTCTTCACCGATTTCCGCTGTGGCTATTGCCGGGCGCTCACCAGTGTCCTGAAGGACATGAACGTGCGGGTCGTCGAACGGCCGATCTCGGTGCTCGGAAGCCGCGATGTCGCCGACCGCGTCTACTGCGCCAGGAACCGGGAGGCCGCGCTGCATGCAGCCTATGCCGGAGAGGAAATCAAGGCAGGACCTTCCTGCAACACCTCGGGGCTCGATGCGAACGAGGCCTTCGCCCACCGCCATGGTCTCAGCGGCACGCCGGTCATCGTGCGCGGCGACGGTGCGGTGATCGAGGGCTACCGGCCGCGCGCCTTCCTCGAGAATTGGCTCAAGGGAGGCCAGTCGTGATCCGGCGGTCCTTGGTTGGGCATGGCGGCGGCCGCCGTCGTCTGTGGCTGCCGGGTGTGCTCGGGTTGACCAGTCTCCTGGCGCTCAATGGCTGCGCCAGTTTCGGCGGCAATGTGCGCGGCAGCTTTTCCTGCGCGGCGCCCGACGGCATCTGCGCGCCGAGTTCGACGATCGACGACAGGGCGCTTGCGCTCATCTCGGCGGACCCTTCGGACGGCGATGCTCTGCCCACCGGCAATATGCGGCAGCCGATGCGCGGGAAAACCAATCGCGTGGCGATGGGCCAATCCGCGCGCCTTGCCTCGACCGATGCCGGACGCAGCCAAGAGAAGGTGCTGCGGATCGTCTTTCAGCCCTATATCGACGAGCGTGGCCGGCTCCACGAGGCCAGTGCGGTCCATGCGGTCGTCGCGAGCGGGGAATGGCGGCAGCAGGCTCTGATGCAGGCGTCCATGCCGGCGCGGGCGTCGGCGGTGGCACCAGACATCCAGGAATCGCTTGGTGATGCGGTCGACCGCATCGATCCGCCGCTGACAGGCTTCGCCGACAGCGATCCGAACGGACCGGACCCGGCGGCCGTTGCGGCTGCCCGGGCGCGCAAGCCTGATCCGGCCCCCGATCCGGTCAGTGCGATCAAAGCGGATGTCAGGGCGCGTCTCGCTCCCAGGGCGCCAGCGACATCCGGTTCGGGAACGGCGGCGGCTTTGAGCCATACTCCGCCGGCTGCCGCTTCGACGGTGCCTCATCCCCCCTCTGATGCACCGGCGAGCGGCAGTCCCGAAGCCAAGGCGGCCTCGGCACCCGCTCCGCAGCCTATGAGCGCGACCGGCGCGGCGGCGGTCGCGCGCGTGAAGGCCGATCCCCACTATCAGGAGGTCGCCAATGGCGCGGCTAAGGATGCCCGGGATGCCGGCGTTGCGCAGACCGGAGCGGCAGCCGCGCCGGCGGCGATCGGCGCGACGGTGAAGGCCGCGAACTTCCCTGCTGCCGTGCCGGAGGACAAGTGAGATGGCGGGGAGCTTCTTCGAGAGCCTGCTGTCCGGGATCCTGGGCGACGCCAAGCGGCCCGACGCCGAGCGGCCGGAGTTTGGCGTGCCGATGCTGGCGCATTGGCTGCCCTATCGCAGCTATGATCCCAAGACCGGGATATTCTACAACAGCGCATCGCGCAGCTTCGTGATCGAAGCAGCGCCGCTCGTCGGCGCGGACGAACGCACGGGCGAGATCCTGACCCAGTTTCTCTCGGAGGCGATTCCTGCCCCCGGCTGTCTGCAGTTCCACCAATGGATGAGTCCGCGGATCGGCGAGCGCCTCTCCAAATGGTATCTCCCGCGCTATTCCGCGCGCGGCGTCTATGAGCGCATGGCCAAGCACCGGGTCGACTTCCTGACCGACGGGGTCTGGAAGTCGCTTTCGGCCGACGCGCCCTTTTCGCTTCGCAATCACCGCGTGGCGATCTCCTATTCGACGCCCGAGAGCTCGAGCGTGACGGCAGAGGAGATCGTCGCCGTCATGGACGGCATCATCTCGGCGCTTGCCTCGATCAATGTGTCGGCCAGGACGATGGATCCGCAGGCACTCATTGCCTGGATCGACGACATTACCTCGCCGACTACTGCTGCCGGCGAGGACGTGGTCAGCTATAATCCGCTCGATCCGATCGCGGACCAGGCAATCCGCCGGGACGTCGAATTGCATATCGAGTCTGACCGGATGCTGCTTCGCACCGAGCGATTCCGGCCCACCGGCAAGACCATCGACGAAGCGCCGGAGATCGGTGAAATTCTGCCGGACGTCTTCGACGTCCGCTCGTTCTCGGTGCGCAACCTGCCGGCACGCTGGGCGCCATGGGACGTCGCCCGGCTGATCGGCGACATGTTTACCGACAAGCTGCGCATGCCGTGCCCGGTCGCGACCAATCTCTGTGTCGAATTCCCCGATCCGATGGCCGCGAGCAACAAGGCCAGCTTCAAGTTCATGCGCACAACGAGCCTGGCCGATTCAAAATCGTCGCGCTTCCTGCCGCAGCTGCGCGATCAGAGCCAGGAATGGCGCTATGTGAACGACGAGCTGCGCCAGGGCCGCAAGCTCGTGCGCGTCTTCTTCAGTGTCACCGCCTTCTCCCCGAAGGGCCGGGGGGACGCGAACGAACGGGTACTCAAATCCGTGTACCGGGCAGCGGGCTGGGATCTTCTCGACGATCGCTACCTGCAGATCATGGGTCTGCTCTGCGCGATGCCGATGACGATGGCCAACGGTCTCGCGCGCGATCTCGAGCGCATGAAGCGGATGCGCACATTGCTGACCACGACCGCCGCTAATCTCGCCCCCATTCAGGGCGAGTTCCTCGGGAGCCAGGTGCCCCATCTGATGCTGATCGGCAGACGTGGTCAGCCCTTCTTCTGGAGCCCGTTCGAGAATGCGGCCGGCAACCACAATGTCGCTGTCTTCGGCAAGTCGGGCTCCGGCAAATCGGTGACGCTGCAGGAGCTGTGCGCGTCATTCTGTGGCGCCGGCGCCCGCGTTGTCGTCATCGACGACGGACGCTCGTTCGAGCATTCCGCCAAGCTCCAGGGCGGCGCTTTCGTCGAGTTCACGATGGCTTCGGGCTTTTGTCTCAACCCGTTCAGCATGATCGACGAGGAACTCGCGGCGACCGATGAGGACTATCTCCTCGACTGCATGGCAATGCTCAAGGCCATCGTGAACCAGATGTCGCGCCACATGGATCGGCTCAACGATACCGAGCGCGGCCTGATCGACGGCGCAGTCAACACGGTCTGGGCGGAGAAGGGGCGGGCTGGTTCGATCGATGATATCATCACCGCCCTGGATGCGACCGGCAACCAGCAGGCCACCGATCTTGGCATAGCTATGCGGCCATTCTCCTCCGCCGGCACTTATGGCCGCTTCTTCCAGGGCGAAGTGTCCTTCGAGTTGTCGGCCCAGCTCACCGTTTTCGAACTCTCCGATCTTTCGTCACGTGAGGAACTGCGCAGCGTAGTGCTGGCCGCGATCTTGTTCATGTCACAGCAAATGATGCGTAAGGTCGACCGTTCGATCCCCAAGGCGCTATTCCTGGATGAAGCGTGGCAGATGATGCGCGGCGGGGCGATGGCCGAGTTCATCGAGGCCTTTGCGCGTACCTGCCGTAAATATTATGCGTCGCTCATCACCGCGACCCAGTCGCTCAACGACTATTACAAGTCTGCGGGTTCGATCGCCGCCCTTGAGAACAGCGACTGGTTCGTCATTCTCCAGCAGAAGCCGGAGACCATCGCCGACTTCAAGAAGCATGATCGTTTCGAGATGGACGACTATACCGACGCGCTGCTGCGCTCGCTGAAGATCAACGGCCGCGAATATTCCGACATTCTGATCAAGGGGCCAGAGACGTTGGCGGTCGGCCGCCTGGTGCTCGATCCCTTCTCGTCCACGGTCTATTCCTCCAGTCCGGCCGTCTACGCCGCCATTGAGGATCTCGTCACGCAGGGCCTCACCATGGATGAGGCGATCGAGCGGATCGCCTTCCCGGACAACCCGGAAAAATGGGCCTCTCACGAGGATCCCGAGCTCGCGCAAGCGGCGGAGTGAGCCATGGCCAGCAGCACAGAGCCGAGGGTACAGCCATCCGCGCCGCCGTCGATCGACGCGCGCGCGATGCTTCATTTCACCCTGTATTTCGGCGGCTTCCTCGCATCAACGCTGCTCATGACCTGGGGCCTGTTCGCGCTGTTTTTTCTCGCCCTTGGCGGCTTCTCGCTCGATGGCCTGATGAACCAGCTCAACAACCTCAGCACCCGCTACGTCATCGCGACCCCGGATCGGGTCGCATCGTTCAAGACCATCTTCGCCGTCGCACATCTCATCCTTTCCGTGGGGCTCATGGTCCTGCGGAGAGGCAGGATCCTGCCTTCGGCCCGATCGCAGGGAGACCCCCGCCATGGCTGAGCAACCCGAACTCGACCTTCCCGCGCCACCGGTATCGCCAGCAGCGCCAGCGAAGCCCAGACGAACATTCTTCGCTGGCTTCAGCCGTATGCAGATCCTCGCCGGGCTGATCCTTCTGGCCACTGTGGTCTGGGGCATGTGGGTCACCAAGACACTGGTGACGCCCAAGCAGGATCATATCGTCTCGGCGCGGCTCTCCTCGATCGTCGGGGAATATGTGCAGGCGCAGGCGCGCTCGACATCGCCTCCGGCGCAGGTCGAGGCCGAGATGCGGGGCTTCATGGCGTCGCTCGACAAGGAACTGCAGCGGCGCAGTGCTGGCGGCCAGATCGTGCTCGTCGGCGAAGCCGTGCTCACGAAGAACGTGCCCGATATAACCGACAGCCTCAGACAATCGGTCTACGCCTCGGGCGTCCCGCGGCCGCGCCAAGCTTCGGCCGAGGAGCTGCAGCAGATGAATGCCCAGGCGATGGCGGCCGCGAGACCCCAACTTGCAGCCCCGGCTCAGATGCCGGGCCAGATGCCCGGGGCTGCTCCTCCGATCGATCCCATGATGGCCGCACAGGGCATGGCGGCGCCAGGAATGGTGTCTTCAGGGCAGCAGCAGCCGGTTCCGCAATATGCTCCGCCAGCTGCGCAAGTTTCGACCTTCGGAGGCTCCGATGGCATCGGCGGCCAGTGAGGCGCGCCCAAGCTGGCGGCCACGCACGCGGCTATGGCTGTTGTTCGGCCTGTTCATCGCGGGCAGCGTTCTGCTCAGCGCGATCAGCGCATGGCGCGACGATCATCTGCTGCTGATCAACACGACGGGTTCGCTTCCGAACTGGGCCTTCCTCATCCAGCGCCACAAGCTGCCGGCGCGCGGAGACTATGTTTTCTTCGACCCGCCGCCAAGCACGCTCCTGCGTCGCCACTTCGGCGCGAAGCCGCGGATGTTCGGCAAGATCGTCTACGGCATGCCGGGCGACACGATCAGCCACGTTGGCCGCCAGGTTGCGGTGAACGGCCACCTCGTCGCGCAGATGAAACCGCTCACACGCTTTGGTGAACGCCTGACGCCGGGCGCAACCGGCCCGGTGCCGCAGGGATGCTATTTCGCGGCTACGCCGCACAAGGATGGCTTCGACAGCCGCTATGCCGAAATCGGCTTCGTATGCGCGCGCCAGGTCATAGGAACCGGGGAGCCGATCCTATGAGGGTGCTCATCTCAGGCGGGCTGGCCATCGCCGCAACGGTCGGCGGGTTGATCGTCGTTGGGCCGATGCGGTCGGAGGCCAAGGACTATGGCCAGGCCGCGCAGGCGTTCCCGGTCATCGAGCCCGATCTGCTCTCCACCATTGAAAACCGCCTGCGCCGCGCAGAGGCAAGCGGCGAGCTCGCCCGGACCAACGAGATGTTCGCCAAGCGCGTCGAGGCGAAAGTTCGTCGACCCGATCCCGTCACGGGGGTCACCCCGGCCCGGACCGCCCGGAGCTGGGACTTCGATCCGTCGGTCACGATGGAACGCGACATCCGCGACCAGAAGGGCAACCTGATCGCCCCAGCGGGACAGCGGATCAACCCGCTCGACTTCGTCTCGATCCGTCAGGACCTTGTCTTCATCGACGGTGACGATAGCGAGCAGCTCGCTTGGGCCACGACGCGCTACACGGACCTCAAGGCGAAGATAATCTTCGTGCGTGGATCGCCGGTCGAGCAGATGACCGCGAAGAAGCGGCGTTTCTACTTCGATCAGCAAGGCAAGCTCACTTCCCGCTTCGGCATCGAGCATACGCCAGCCGTGGTCACCCAGGCTGGCAAGGTGATGCGCGTCTCCGAGGTGGTGTTGAAGTCCGGGAGCCCGGGCTGATGCCGCTGTGGCTCGACATGCTCCGAACGCCGATGGCGGCACCCGAGACTCGCGATCTTCGGCGGCTGCGCCGGATCTGGCAGGTTCTTTGCCTGCTACTGGCCGCCAGTGTCGCGGGCTTGCAGCCGTTGATGCGGATCAGCGGTCAGGCGGCGCCCTGTGCGATCGCGTCGCTGCTGGCGGCCACGCTGTTGACCACGGCGCTTTACCTCGCGCGCAAGCATCGCGCGGACACCGCCTTTCTCGAACCTGCCGGGGAGGATCAGTGATGCGCGGCTTTCGATCAGCTCTGCGGCTTCTCGTCATGGCGCTGGCAGCCTTCTTTCTGGCGCCGAGCGCACAGGCGGCAGGGCCGACCTGTCACGGGAAGTTCGTCAATCCGATCACCGACGTGTGTTGGTCTTGCCTGTTCCCACTCTCGGTCGGCGGCCTCAAGATCTGGCCGAGCGGCCGGCCGGATACGAGCAATCCCGCTTCCCCGATCTGCTTTTGTGGCAGCCCGCTTCCCAGGATCGGCATCTCGGTCGGCTTCTGGGAGCCGGTGCGGCTCGCGGACGTCACAATGAAGCCCTGGTGCTTTCCTAATCTCGGGGGTGTGCGCATCGCGCCGGGGTTCGACATCGGCCAGGGCTATCTGGCCGGCCCCTCGATGGTGGGCGGCCGCTCGCAGAGCACGGCCAAATGGCACGTGCACTGGTACGTCTATCCGCTGCTCTACTGGATGGAGATCCTGACCGACTTCGTCTGCTTCGAGCAGGCGAGCTTCGACATCGCCTATATGACCGAGGTCGATCCGCTCTGGCAGGACGATAGTCTGACGGCGCTGATCAATCCGGAAGCCGTCGTCTTCGCTAACCCGATCGCCCAGGTCGCCTGCGCCGGCGACTGCATCGCCGGGACCGTCCACCTGCCGCTCGATCCGCTGTTCTGGTGTGCGGGGTGCCAGGGCAGCATGTATCCGCTCAACGGCAACGTGCCGTCCTCGATCGGCCATGTTCAGTCCTCGCGGCTCGCACTGTCGCGCTTCGCCTACAAGATGCACCGCGAAGCTCTTGCCTGGGGGACGATGGGCTCGGCCGGGCTCTGCAAGAAGTACCTCATGCCGATCATGCGCAAGCAGCAATACCGCTTCCAGATGGTCAATCCGATCCCCACCGTGAGCGGCCGCTTCGCCTGCTCCACGATCGGGGCATCCACCATGCCGCCTGACGCAGGTCGCGCCTATCCCGCCGCCGGCGAGGACATGGGCTACCTCGTCTGGCGCAAACGCAATTGCTGCGTGCTGTAGGGGGCCGTCCAATGCGCAAATACCTCTGGGGCTTCGCAGCGATCCTTGGCTTGGCGAGCGTGACGGCCTTGCTCGCGCAGACCGTCGACGGGATCGACGTCCAGGCGATCAAGCAGCGTTCGGCGGACCTACAGGCGGATGCCGAGGCTTTCGTCAACCATGTGAAGGATAGGGGCGACGCCTTCCGCGAGGACGCGCAGACCGTTCGCGACGCTGGCATGGAGAACATGCAGCGGGTCGCCAAGAGCGATCTGCCCAAGGGACCGGCAGGCCCCGTCGATTTCGACGAGATCGTGGCCGGTGCCGCGTCGAACGCGACGGCAGGGAAGGGCGAGGCGCCCCAGTTCATCGTCTTCGCGAGCCTGTCGATGCCACCGCAGTCGCTGCAGAAGCTGATCGGCGACACGGCCAGGGCCGGCGGGGTGGTCGTGTTCCGCGGCTTCCCCAACAATTCGATGAAGGAGTTCGCCACGAGCCTTGGCAAGATCATCGACCGGCAGGACGATTTCGCCAATGTCGGCATCGATCCGCGGCTGTTCCGCGCTTTCGATGTCCAGGCAGTGCCGACATACGTCAGTGTCTCGTCGGACTTCGATCTTTGCGCCGGCTTCTCCTGCCAGACCAAGCTGCCGCCCTATGATCGGCTCGTCGGCAACGTCTCGGTCGAATATGCGCTCGAGCAGTTCGCGGACGGTAATGGCCCGGGCGCACGGGTCGCAGCGGTTGGCCTCGCCAACATGCGCAAGGCCCATCCATGAGGGCGTATCTCGTCCTGGCTGCGCTCTTCGGCGTCGTTATGGCGAGTTCGCCCGCGCTTGCCCAGATGACGCTCGACGAGGCGCGCCAGGAGGGGAAGGCGCTGGGTACGGAGAAGCGCAACGATTCCACGCTGGTGCCGTCCAGCGATGCGCAAGCCGCCGCGGTCCCCGGCTATTCCGGCACGAGCTTGCCCGAAGGATCCTATTTCGACGATCCCGGTAAGCTTGAGTCCGACGCCCAGGCGGCCAAGTCGTCCAACGAGCAATATCGCATCACCACCGATGCCGATCACAGCCGGGCCACGTTCAGCAATTCCGAGATCCTCGCGACCACGGCGCGCGCGACATCGGTCGAAAACGATCCCTCGACCTATCTCGCTGGCGAGGAAATGGGCGGCACCAAGGGCACATGCGTGCCGCTGCCCGCCGCGCCGGGGAGCGCGGGCTATTATGAGGCGAGTTGCAACGCCGGCAGCAAGGTCACCACGGAAGCCCGGACCTGCAACGTCAGCCTTGACGTTCACACCGAGAAGCGGACGATCTACACCTATTACACGGGTCGGTTGAGCTTCCTGCCGACAGATGGCGGGCCCTATCCCGCCCGCGCGGCTTTTGACGACGAGATCGCCACCGGCATCTGCTGGGAAAGCCGCCCGATCGACTATTGCGACAATATGAGCGCCTATGGATATACTGCGGCGCCGACCTGCAAAAGCCTTGGCCACACCGCCGTCGAGGTCAAATGCACCGCCGAGGCCCAGGGGATCACGCCGGGCGAGTATCATCCGGGCTATGTGCTCTCGACCGGCAATTACTGGCTCACGAAGCAGGAAGAACCGGCCGTGCCGGTCATCACGCGCAACGAGGGGCTATGCGCCGCCAATGCCGGCGACCCGAACTGCACGCTCGAGACCGAAGTGTGCACGTCGAGCGACCCGGTCACCCGGATCGTCGACGGCGTTCCTGTCACCCAGCCCTGCTGGGCCTGGCAGCGGACCTATCAATGCCACCGGATCTCAACAGCCAATGACTGCGGTGATCTCGAGGCGAACGGGAGCTGCACCTATCTGCGCACAGAATGCCTTGACGAGGAGCCTGATGGCGGGCCCTGCAAAGTCGAGAACCGCGTCTACAGGTGCCCGACGCCTTCCGGAGGCACGAGCGATGCGCCGCAATATATCTGCGGCGACGACGTCTATTGCATCAACGGCGACTGCGAGCCGATCGTTCGCGAAGCGTCGACCGAGTTCAAGGACGCGCTCGTTGCGCTGCATGCGATCGACCAGGCGGGCAAGGAGTTCAACGAAGCCGATCTCCGGGTCTTCAGCGGCACGCGCGAGACCTGCCACAAGCCGGTGTTCGGCCTTATCAACTGCTGTGCGGGCAAGACGTCGGGTTTGTTGACGGTCGGCGCTGGCGCGGCTGCGCTGGCGGGCGGTCCCGCGGCGATCGCCGCGCTCGCGACCCCCTTCCTGGTCCTTTTCGCATGTTCACAGGACGAGATGAGGCTCGACATCAAGGACCGGATGGGCCTGTGCCATAATCTCGGCACCTATTGCTCGTCGAGTTTCCTCGGCATCTGCAGCACGCGGCGCACCGCTTATTGCTGCTTCGAGAGCAAGCTCTCCCGCATCCTCCAGGAGCAGGGCCGTGTGCAGCTCGGCAAGCCGTGGGGGGCGCCGAAAAAGGAACAGTGCATTGGCTTCACGATCGACGAGTTCTCGCGGCTCGACCTGTCGGTAATGGATTTCACCGAGGTTTATGCGGACTTCATGGATGCGGCCAAGCTGCCGGACGAAGTCCAGACCATGACCGAAATCCAGCAGAAAATTCAGAACTACTACGACCTCCACGGCAAGTGAGATGGGCCGATCCGATCTCCTTGCCGCAGGGGCCGCAGCGCAAACCCAAGGAAAGTGACCATGCCTATCCCTGTTCTCGAGCTGCCCCTCGTCCTGGCATCCCTGGCGCTGCAACCGTCGGCCCCAACGCCCCACCATCGTTGCGGTGGCTCTCCCGCGACCGTGGCCGATTGCTGCGTCCACCCCGCAGCCTGGGACAGTCTGACACCCAACCCACCGCTCGCACTCCCTTCCGCGCAAACCGCCTCAGCCGATGAAAGGACGAAGCGTGATGTCCCCCGTCGCTAAACTCTCGATGCTGCTCGCCCTGTCGATTGGGACTGCTGCTCCCCTGTTGGCGCAGGATGCGCCGCCGTCACGCGACACGATCGAGCAGAACCGGCCGGATGCTTTCTACTGCGGCGAGCGGAAGCTCGGACAATGGTTCTATTGCGACAAGCCCAGACCCTTGCCGCGCGAGGCGCAACCGTCGCCGCCGCCGAGCGCGGTCGACCGGATGGCGGCGATCACGAAGCAGCTCGACGAATTGAAGGCCAAGGCGATCCTGGAGCCGACCGAAGAGAACGTCATCGCCTACGTCCGCTTCCAGCGCGAGCAGCTCGACCGCGCCTCGACTTTCTCCGACGTGTGGCAGCGCGCGCTCTGGCAGAACCCCGACATCGACTACACGTTGCAAAGGCCCGTCTCGACGGTCGGCAAGCGTGCCTGGCTCGACAATCGAAAGGCCGATCGCGACGCGGTCCTGACCAACCTGGGGCAGCGCTACGGGCTGTTCTACTTCTTCGCGCAGAGCTGCGGCGCCTGTGAGCTGTTCGCCCCGATCCTTCGCTCGGTGACCGACAGCCACCGGATGGCGGTCATGGCCGTATCGATGGACGGGGGGCCGAGCCGCGATTTTCCGGAACATGTCGTCGATTCCGGGCAGCGGGCGCGCATGGGCGTGCCGGGCAATGAGACACCGGCGCTGGTCCTCTTCGACACGGTGACCAAACGGACCATTCCGGTTGGATACGGCATCCTGAGCGCCGATGAGATCATGGATCGCATCTTCACGCTCACGAACACGAAAGTGGGGAGCGATTACTGATGGGACAGGATCATCGCAAAGGGCGCGCCCGCCGCTTCTTCCGCTCGGCCGCCGGCTCGATGGCCATGATGGCCGCGCTCAATTTTTCCATCGTCGGGGTCGCGCGCGCCGACGTCGCGTCCGAGATGAACAACTTCTTCTCCGACGCGGGCGGCGCTGCCAACGTGACCGGCCCCTCGGCCTATCAGGGTCAGTCGGCCGGCTATTACTCTCTCGGCAATGTCTGGACGCGTTTCCCGCAGAAGAGCGTGCAGCCGTTCAATCTTCAGCTTCCGAGCGCCCGTGCGGGCTGCGGCGGCATCGACCTGTTTTCTGGAAGCTTCTCCTTCATCAATGCGTCCGAGATCGTGGCGATGCTGAAGGCGACGGCCAACAACGCGCTTGGGTTCGCCTTCAAGCTGGCCATCGATTCCGTCTCGCCCGAGATCGGTAAGGTCATGGACGAGTTCAGCCAGAAGGCGCAGCTCCTCAACCAGATGAACATCTCCAGCTGCGAGACCGCTCAGGCGCTGGTCGGCGGAATCTGGCCCCAGATGGATTCGACCCGGGCGACCATTTGCGAGGCGGTCGGCAACAGCCAGGGCGTCTTTTCCGACTGGGCCGCCTCGCGTCAGGGCTGCAACAACGGCAATCGGCGGGATTCGACAATCGCCGGGAACACCGATGCGTCGATGAAGGACCAGCTGGTCGGCGAACCGCACAACTATACCTGGGAGGCGCTGAAGAAGTCCGCCAAGTTCGGGGCGTTCGACCAGTCCTTCTCCGAATATATCATGACGCTCGTTGGTACGGTCGTGACGACGCCGTCGACGGACCCGAGCGTTGGCGGCAAGGTGGTGATGTTCGGTCCGGCGGAAGACGCCGTCGTCACTGCGCTGCTCGACGGCACGGCGGACGCGCCGCCGGTCAAGATGCTGAAGTGCAACGACGAGAATTGCTACGATGTCGGCGAACAGACCCTGTCGGTCCCGGCATCGTCGGCGCTGCGCCCGCGGATCGCCACGATGATCAAGTCGATGAGCGACAAGATCCGGTCGGACACGCCGCTCAACGCCGCCGAAAAGCAGCTCCTCAACCTCGCGACCGTGCCGATCTACAAGATCCTCGCCGTGCAGGCCTATGCCCACTATGCGCTGACCGACGGCGAGATCCAGACGCTGTCCGAGATTGTGGCCGTCGACCTGCTCTCTGCCATGCTCGACAATATGCTGGACCGGGTCGAGCAGGCGAAGGTTCACTACCAGACCTTCGACCAGGAGACCGCGACGCAGTGGAAGCAACAGATCGCGGCCACGCGCGCCAAGTTCAGCCAGCGGGATGTCCGTCTCAACAACAAACTGCAGGTGACGATGCAGATCATCAACCGCAGCATCATGCTGGAGTCTACCCTGCAGAACTCGATGACGCCGGGGATGGCGTCCGCGCTCAACTTCTCGCGCGGGCTGAACGCCCAAGGTCTGAATTAGTGCGGCTGAACTGAAGCGGGAGCGCGTCGATGCTGGAGGTCTTCACGGTCGGGGGCGGCGAGTATCTCGTAAACGTGTTCAACGCCGTCGCTGCCTGGTCAGGGGGAGGGGGCTACCGCTCGCTCCTGCGGGTCGTGATGGTGATGGGCCTCATCTACTCGCTGCTCGTTGTCGCCTTCACGCTTAACTACAAGGCGTGGATGAACTGGTTCCTCCAGGCGACGGCGATCTATCTTTGCCTGATGGTGCCCACGGTGAGCATCAAGGTGACCGACCGGATCAACCCGAGCCTCGCGCCATCGACTATCGACAATGTGCCGATGGGCCTGGGTGTGCTGGCGAGCTTTACGACGCAGGTCGGGGATTGGCTGACGCGGACGGCCGAGACGGTGTTCGTCATGCCCAGCGAGCTCAATTATTCGAGCAATGGCATGGTCTATGGCGCGCGCCTGTTCGACGCGACCCGCAATTTCGTTGTTCGCGACGCGGAGTTCTCGACCAACCTCGAAAACCATTTCAAGAACTGCGTGTTCGGCGACGTGATGCTCTATCAGAAGTCGCTCACGAACCTCGCCAAGGCGCCCGACCTGTGGGCCGCGATCGGGCCGGGCTCGGAAGCGCGCTCGCAGGAATGGCTGGAGCGCCAGGGCGACGGCACCGTTCAGAACTTCATCATCACCTGCCGCCAGGCCTACCAGGCGCTCGACGCGCAATGGGCGCCGATGATCGAGGCCAATGCTCCGATCTGGGGTAAGGAGGTCTATCCCAGGCTCAGCAACGCCCTGGCCGCCGACAAGCTCAAGCATGACGTGCCGATCGCGAACACGGCGTTCACCGGATCGGGGAGCAATTTCACCGAAACGATGCGGCAGAACACAGCGATCAACGCCTTCATGCAAGCACGCAACAGCATGGCTGGTGGGGCAGGCGCGGCCGCGATAGACACCTTCGCCCAGACGCGCGCCGACATCCAGGCGCGCAACACCTATAATTCGATTGCCCAGCAGGCGATGGCCTGGGTGCCGATCCTCAACATCGTCCTGACCGTCGTCTTCTTCGCGATGTTCCCAGTCATCTTCCCGCTGTTCCTCATGCCCCAGACGGGGGTTGGCACGCTCAAGGGCTATGCCATGGGCTTCTTCTACCTGGCTGCCTGGGGCCCGCTCTATGTCATCCTCCACATGATCTGCATGACAAGGGCGGAATCCGCGGCGAACGGCGTGGCCGGGGGAGGCGTGACGCTTGGAAGTTATGCCGGCATCGGCGCGGTCAACGGCGAGACGGCGACGATCGCCGGCTTCATGCTGATGAGCGTGCCTTTCCTCGCGGCCGGTCTTGCTCGCGGCGCGATGTCGATTGCTGGCCAGTCCATGTCGATGCTGGCGCCGGCGCAGAACGCGGCGGAGGCCGCCGCGCTCGAGCAGACCACCGGAAACTACTCCTATGGCAATGTGAGCTGGGCGAACTCGACTTCGAATATGCGGCAGGCCGATCAGTGGACCACGGCGCCGAGCTATATGAGCGGCGCCCCGAGCATGGGCTGGCGCCAGGATAATGGCGCGATGATCAACGGCTTTGGCAATGGTCAGGACGTCTTCGACACGTCGGGGGCCATTTCGCGCCTCGGCTTCACCCCTACCATGACGACCGGGTCGGTCGCGGAATGGCGGGAGATGGCGAGCGAGGCGCACCGACAGTCGCAGGCTTATGAGAATGCCGCGGCCGAGGTCCTGACCGCTACGCATGCCAACCGCAGTGCATTCGGCACCTCGACCGAGCGGTCGTCCGGCTGGGATTCGAGCAGCGGCCGGCAGGCGAACACGTCCGTCGATCAATTCGACCGGCGGACCGGGAGCAGCACGCAGGGTCTGGAGGAACGGGATACGATCTCTCAAGGTCAGCGAATATCTCAGGGCCATGATCGTCAGGCGCAGACGAGCGACCAGATCTCCGGGGTGGTGTCCGCAGGAACGGGACGGCAGACGGCTGGAGGGTCGGGCGGTCGCGGAGGAATTTTGGGCCGCCTTCCCGGCATTGGCGGCAGCGTATCGAAATCAGGGTCTCAGACAGATGCGCTAAGGCATGCGACTGACGAAACCCGCGGCAGCGACAGCGCCAACACATCCTCGAGTGGCGTGCGTGACGAACATTCGAGCGGAAGCGGCGCCTCGATGTCCGATGGGACCTATTCGCGCAGCGGTAGCTTCAGCCGGGCATCCGCCACATCATCGGCGTCGGCGAGTACGGAGGATTCTCTGGCGCTGGCAAAGTCGTACTCTGAGACGGCCCGGCGCCTTGAGGAGCTTTCCCAGCAGCTGTCACGCGACGCCAGCTATGCCGAGACGCATGGCATGCAGCTCAGCGAGAATCTGAGCCAGGATCTTGCGCAATGGTATCGCCGCCAACAGGTCGAAAATCCGGGGCTTGACGCGCCCGAGCTTTGGGCAACCGATCTCACAGACCAGCAGCGGCTTGTGCGCCAGGAGATGATCACGCGCTGGA
Organism: Erythrobacter donghaensis; assembly: GCF_001557325.1. Lineage (GTDB taxonomy): Bacteria > Pseudomonadota > Alphaproteobacteria > Sphingomonadales > Sphingomonadaceae > Erythrobacter > Erythrobacter donghaensis_B. The sequence goes on along the minus strand of NZ_LSJS01000077.1, from coordinate 4,668 downwards.
TGCATGACAAGCAGGATGGCATCCGGGCGGAGATTGCGGGGCGCCTCCACGATCCGGACCTGGTCGATGTCAATCGGCCGAGCGTGGGGAACGAGGCGGATGTCAGGGCCTCCTACCGGCCGCATGGTCCTGGGCGGCTGCCCGCCGGTCCTGGCGGCGGCGGGGATGTCGGCGCCGCTGCGATCATCGAGGCCGGCAAGGCAGAGCTGGGGGGCGACCGCGCTGCGGCGCAGACGATGCGAGGGCAGCGGGTTCAAGGGGCCGCTGATCTTGAGCAGGAGGTGAACCGCGACCACGATCGCGGATTCTTCCAAGACCCCAAGCTTCGCGAATAGAGCTTAGAGGATGTAGAACATCGCTCCCACGAGGCCGGCCATGCAAACGTAGGCGAGGGCGTAGCCTATTAGACCGCCACGAGTGGGGTTCCCGTTTTCGTCGGTGATCATTTCGATCTCAGGAATCTCTTCCTCGACAATCGCGTAGATGGGACCGCCGGACAAATCCTTCGTTCGATTATATGTGTCGAGGTCGAATTTTGGGAAGCGCATGCTTTCTCCTGTGACGGAGAATAGCGGTTGGGGCGCTTTTCTGCAACCCTTGAGACGCGACTTATAGCGAGATTATCAAGTTTACAAAAAAACGATAAACCACCATAACCTCGCTATGGATGCTCGTCGTAACCCCTTCGCGCCTGGCGCCGGCACTCGCCCTCCAGAGTTGGCGGGGCGAGATGCGTTGCTTGAACGCAACGCGGTCGCGCTCGACCGAATCCGCGCGGGGCGCGCGGCACGCCCGAGCGTCCTCTATGGACTGCGCGGTGTAGGCAAGACCGTTCTGCTCACGACGATGCGTGACGCAGCCGAGGGGGAGGGCATGGCTATCGTCGCCATCGAGGCTCCCGAGAACCGTTCGCTCCCCGGCATCCTCGTGCCTGCCCTTCGGGCGACGCTGCTGAGGCTCGATCGCATGAAGCAAGCTTCGGACGGCGTTAAGCGCGCGCTTCGCGCGCTGGCCGGGTTCGCAAAGCTCAAGGTCAAATATGACGATCTCGAAGTGGGACTCGATTTCGACGTCGAGCCGGGCCTGGCCGACAGCGGCGACCTTGAAGCTGATCTCGCCGATCTGTTGGTTGCAATCGGCGAGGCGGCGCGAGAGAAGGGGTCAGCTGTGGTACTCGTCATCGACGAGCTCCAATATGTGCCTGAAGAGCAATTGGCCGCATTGATCAGTGCGCTCCACCGGGCCAGCCAGAAGCAGCTTCCCATTACAATGATCGCCGCTGGCTTGCCGCAACTCGTTGGGCAGATGGGCCGGGCCAAGTCCTATGCGGAGCGACTTTTCGAGTTCGTCTCCGTCGGACCGCTCGATGATCACGCCGCGCGCGATGCCATTCGGCTTCCAATCGAGCGGGAAGGCGAAGCTGTCGATGATGCGGCGTTGGACGCGATCTGCGAGCAGACCCAAGGTTACCCTTATTTCCTCCAGGAGTGGGGAAAGCATAGCTGGGATGCAGCTGAGGCGTCGCCGATCACCCAAGACGATGTTGCGGCGGCAACGCGTAGCGCGCTCGCGGAACTTGACGCCAGCTTTTTCCGCGTTCGGTTCGATCGTCTGACCCCTGCCGAGAAGCGCTATCTGCGCGCCATGGCCACTTTGGGCACTGGACCGCACAGGTCGGGAGATGTTGCCGATGCCTTGCACGTGAAGGTTTCAAGCGTGGCGCCGACGCGAAACAGCCTGATCGCGAAAGGAATGCTCTATAGTCCCGCGCATGGAGATACAGCGTTCACCGTGCCCCTGTTCGATGCATTCATGCGAAGAGTGATGCCGGAAGGATGATTTTTGAAGCACCGCCCCGAACGACCGGGGAAGGGCACCAAGCTATGAGTCATCGTTCCCTTTTGTGTCTTGGTTAACGTCAAGAGTGGATTTGACCGCCGCCAAGGAGCGACGTTTGGTGCGAAAATGAACGGGGCTATCTTCATCATCACGAGGTTCACGAGCGAAATTCACCAAGAGGAGCTGAGGGCCTGACCCAACTGCGCCCAACCTGTCTTCGGGGTTTCGCAAGGGGCAGTCGGTGAGGGACATACAGCCGCATCCAATGCAGGTTTCGAGGCGGTCACGCAGCCTCATGAGACTAGCTATCCGCTCGTTCAATAGCGTACTCCACTCGGCACTGAGCCGACGCCAATCCGTTGACGTAACCGGCCCCTCTGGAATCCGGTCAAGAAAATCCTTTAGTTCGGAGAGCGAAAGCCCGACATATTGGGCGGTTCTGATAATGGCGATCCGTCTCAATACGGATCGAGGATACCGCCTTTGATTGCCGGCTGTGCGCTCGCCCTTGATGAGGCCTTTCGCCTCGTAGAAATGGATCGTCGAAACCGCGACTCCGCTACGTTGCGCGATGGCGCCAACAGATAGAGGACGTGTTTTGTCAACAGTCATTGCAAAGACTCGTTACCAAATGTCGGTGCTAGAGCACCGGCAAACTACTTCAGGACTCAGGATGTGGTCATTTCTCGACCGCGCAGACCAAGCCCGTGCCGTGCATCCGCCCCTACATCTACGACGGCGACTATAATCCGGTGCGAGGCGTTTGGTCACTCCCGGCTTTACGGTATCGACGTGCCCGAATTCAGCACTTGCTCTGCGTGCGGGACAATCCCTACGATAGCCGCGAGAATTTGCGTACCTTGCTCGCGAGGGGCAATGTCATGTACCGCCAGCTCGACATCGACCGCTACGAACGACCAATCCTGCAATGCTGGAACATGGATGGCGATCTGTCGTGTCAGCAGGTCCAGGCAGGTCACGCCGTTCGCCGATACAGGCCGTTGCAATGTTCTTCCCGGAGATTATCGCGTCGTTCGATCATTAAAGCCGCGAGTGGCGGTCTTGCGGGAAGCCTCTTGCGGGGAAGGGGGACGCCTCGATCTCTTGGTATCGAGGCGTCAAGCCCGCTTTAGCTGTTGAGCCGGTCCTTGACGGCCTTCGCCACGCTGAAGGAGAGTTTTTTCGACGCTGCGATCTTGATGGTTTCGCCGGTGGCCGGGTTCCGGCCTTCGCGGGCGAGAACGTCCTTGACCTTGAACTTGCCGAAGCCGTTGAGGCTCACCTCTTCGCCTTTGGCGGCGGCGTCAGCTATTGCGGCGAAGACGAGATCGACCGCCTTGCGGGCATCAGCCTTGGTGGCCCCGGTCGCACCGGCGAGATGATCGGCAAGGTCGCTATTGTTCATCATGCTGTTCCTTCTGCAATTTTTCGGGATTCCTCTAATAGTGGCGAGGAGCGTGCGGCGCTATCTCAATGCTCGACCTTATTGAAGGATTCCGGCTTATTGGCCGGACAGGCCATGAGCGATAGTTTTTGCCGGCACCTAGTGGCAAACGCCGGTATCAGGCGTGTCCATAGTTGCGAATTTCGCAGTTGCAATATTCTATGATGCAATGCACAAGAGACGGGCCTTTCAGGCATCCTCTCCCAACTATCAAGCCGCCTCCTTGTGGGCGGCTTTTTTCTACCCGAAACAGAGTCGCCGACTCGACCTGAACGATGTGATCCGGCTGACCATGTCGCAGAACTGCTTCTCGACCTCGAATCGTCTCATCCACGGACCCTATTTGTACATGTCGGGTGGATAGAGCGTCACATACTGAAAATCGCTGTTGCGAAACCGCAAGGCTTCAATCTCCTCGGGATTGCCTGCCTCGTCGACCGCGATCGACATGGCGACGTCGATGGTAAGCTCGATCTCGGTCTCCCCGCTCTCATCCTCGAACGGGATAAGCACCTTGTCCTCGGAATCATACATCGCTTCATCCCAGTTGGGATGAGTGAAAGACACCAATGCTGCGACCTCGATCGTGCCGACCACAAGGATTGATTTACCTGCCTCACTTGGTTTGAAGGCGGTGAGTTTTTTCACTTCGACCGAATTGACGGTGATCTCGTCGATCTCCGCATCCATGACGTCGCTACTGTGCAGTCCCCAATTCGTAAGTTCCTGACTGACGAGGTCGACGATCTGTTCCTCCTGCGTCTCCAGGAAGGGATCGAGTTGCGGCGCGGCCATCTCGAGGCCAAGCGCCGCGAACAGTTCGGGCAACGACTTCACCAGCGAAATATGCTTCGCAGACCCGACCGGGCCATCAAAGTCGCCATCGTTCGAAACGATGATCACCGGGCTATTTCTCGACGCCTCCTTCTTGAGGCACTCGAAGGCAAAGGCGTCGGGGAACTGGTCCTTCTTGCCGTCGCCTGAGAAGAAACCTTCCCCTGCCGCATAGGCGCTGAACACTGCCGACGGCTTCACCTCGTCGATCTGGAGCGTCTTGGCCTCCAGCGCATCGAACATCTGCGTAGTCGACTCATCGTAGATCGATTTCAGCTTTGCGCGAAGCTCCGGCCGCTTGAGCGCGGGAAGCGCAACGCCGGTCGCTCCCTCGACAATCTTCCGGAAATGCGGCTGGCTGATCTCCTTGATCGCGTCGAAATCACTCTGGATGTACTTTTTGGCAACCTCGGTGATGGTGAGATCGGTGGTCAACACCGTTATCAGACCGGCATCGACAAGATCGACGACACGGGCGATTTCAGGCCCGCCTGGTTGTGGATCGGCGTGCAAAAAGGACCCCGTTAGCGGGGTGATCGGCGTCTAAAAGG
>NZ_LSJS01000076.1 GCF_001557325.1 Erythrobacter donghaensis | reverse complement strand
GTCCACACGAGGCCCGCCAGCAGGAACAGCGCGGTCAACAGGTGCGCGGCGAGGCGGAAGTGGCTCACATCGGTGAGGTTCGTCGCGCCGACCCCCGAGGACACCATGTACCACCCCAGCGCCCCCTGCCCCACGATCAGCGCGAACATGGCGAGGAGCCGCCAGCCGTAGCCAGTCGGGATCGCGCGGAGAGCCGCGAAGGCGATCAGCGGCAGCAGGAAGGCAAGCCCGATCACCCGCCCGAGGATGCGGTGGAACCACTCCCAGAAGAAGATGAACTTGAACGCGGCGAGATCCATCCCCGCCGGGCCGCTCTCGATCCGGTATTCGGCGGTGAGGCGGTATTTGGCGAATTCGGCCTGCCACGCGGCCTCGGTGAGCGGCGGGAGGATGCCGCTGACGACGTTCCATTCGGTGATCGACAGCCCGCTTTCGGTCAGCCGGGTGATCCCGCCGACGACGACGATCAGCACCACCAGCAGCGCGACGATCTCGAGCCAGCGCGCAATCGCCAGCGGGCGCGCTCGGCTTGCGGCGGCGGCTCGGAACAGGTTCGACACGGAGGCGGAGGTAGCCATGACGGTGCGCTCTTTGTCCCCGCGCGGTCCGCTAGGCAAGCCCGTTCGCCGCAAAGCGCCGTGCGATAGGCGCAAGTCCGCCTTGCACAATGTAACAACATCACATACATGCCCTCCCAGACATGACCCCCGACGCCCTGCCCCCTGCGAATCGGAGTCTCCTCCGCCGCCGACTCGACAAACTCGGGATCGGGCTTGCGGGCCTGTGCGTGCTGCACTGCCTGGCGACGCTGGTGGTGGTCTCGGCGCTGGGCCTCGGCGGGCACTTCCTGCTCGACGAGAATATCCACCGCATCGGCCTGCTGCTGGCGCTGATCGTCGCCGCGCTCGCGATCGGGCGGGGGATGCTGCGCTATGGGCGGCGCGGGCCGTTCCTTGTGGCGCTGGGTGGCCTTGCGCTGATGGGCGTCGCGCTGCTGGTGCCGCATGGGACGAACGAATTCCTGCTGACGCTGCTCGGCGTGGCGATCGTCGCGGCGGCGCACTGGATGAACCTGCGCACCGCCGACTGAGCAAAAGCTGTGGTTGCGCGGGGGCTGCGAGGGACTATGTCACCGCGCATGACCAAGAGCATCACCCTGAACGGCGCCCCCCACCGCTCGGCGGCCGCCACCATCGCCGATCTGGTGCGCGAGCTGGACCTGACGCCTGAAAAGGTCGCGGTCGAGCGCAATGGCGAAATCGTCCCCCGCTCGACCCTGGCCGAGGCCCCGCTGGCCGAGGGCGATACGCTGGAAATCGTGCATTTCGTGGGCGGCGGCGATCATGCGGCGGACACCTGGAGCGTCGCGGGCCGCACCTTCCGCTCGCGGATGATCGTCGGCACGGGCAAGTACAAGAGCTTCGAGCAGAACGCCGCGGCGGTGGAAGCCAGCGGCGCGGAGATCGTCACGGTCGCGGTGCGGCGCGTGAATGTCAGCGATCCCAAGGCGCCGATGCTGACCGACTTCATCGATCCCAAGAAGATCACCTACCTCCCCAACACCGCCGGCTGCTTCACCGGCGAGGAGGCCGTGCGCACGCTGCGGCTGGCGCGCGAGGCGGGGGGCTGGGACCTCGTCAAGCTCGAGGTGCTGGGCGAGGCGCGCACGCTCTACCCCGACATGCGCGAGACGCTGAAGGCCACGGAAGTGCTCGCCAAGGAAGGCTTTCACCCGATGGTCTACTGCGCCGACGATCCGATCGCGGCCAGGCAGCTCGAAGATGCGGGCGCGGTCGCGATCATGCCGCTGGGCGCGCCGATCGGCTCGGGGCTCGGCATCCAGAACCGCGTGACCATCCGGCTGATCGTGGAAGGCGCGAAGGTGCCGGTGCTGGTCGATGCGGGGGTCGGCACGGCGTCCGACGCGGCGGTCGGCATGGAGCTGGGGTGTGACGGTATCCTGATGAACACCGCCATCGCCGAAGCCAAGGACCCGATCCGCATGGCCCGCGCGATGAGGCTCGCGGTCGAGGCGGGGCGCGAGGCCTACCTTGCGGGGCGCATGGCGCGGCGGATGTATGCCGATCCCAGCAGCCCCTTGGCGGGGCTTATCTGATTTGGCCTCAAGCGCCGGCGCGCGCGTCCGCGCGCTTGGCTTTCCTCCGGGGGCCCGGCCCTGCGGGCCACCCCTCCGGGCGCGCGTTCGCGCTTGCGGCCCGTCCGTTGGCGGGCCGATTTGTTCCTTCTACCTAACACTTAATTAACCATCTTCAGCGACGTTCTCCTCGTCCGAAGGAGACGTGCGATGATGATGCCGATTGCCGAGATGCGGGAATTCGCCGGGTTCGCCCCTGCCGAGCAGCGCTACATCAAGCGCAGCCTCGACATCGGCCTCGCCCGCACCGACGCCTTCCGGCGCTGGGGCCGCTCCGAGGCCGAGAATGTCGCGATCCGCCGGCAATATGTCGCCTATCAGGACCTGAAGTCGCTGCGCGGCCTGATCCCGCAGGACGGCACGCCCTACGAGGTCGAGCGCTTCCTCGGCAAGCTGGTGCGTCTCGCCGCCTTCGATCTGGAGCAGGAGCGGCTGGCGAGCTTCTCGGCCTTCCGCTTCCTCTACGAACGCCTGCTGGGTGCGAGCGTGCGGCCCTACCTCCCGGCCGCCTTCTGCGCCGCGAGCGCGCTGCCCTCGATCCGCCCGGAGCGCCGCAAGCTGCTGCTGCAATCGCTGAGCGAAGCCGCCGCCACCGCGCCGGGCTGGTCCGAGCGCGAGCCGGTGTTCCTCCCCGAATATGTGGACGACTTCGAAGCGGCCTAATAGTTGAGAGGGATGGAGCCGCCCTCCCCCTACCACCCCCCGGTCAAGCGCTCGCTTGCAATCGCGGGCCACCAGACCTCGATCAGCCTCGAGCCGCTGTTCTGGGACATGCTGAAAGCCGCCGCCGCGCGCGAAGGGCTGGCGGTTGCCGCGCTGGTCGCCCGCATCGATGCCGAACGGATCAAATCGCCCACGCCCCCGGGTCTGGCGAGCGCGATCCGGGTGTGGCTGGTGGTGAACGGCTGATCTTCGTCATTGCGAGGCCGAAGGCCGCGGCAATCCATGGACCGGTCGCGAGCGGCAAGCTCAGGCCATGGATTGCTTCGCTTCGCTCGCAATGACGAGGGATGGGCCTAGTCGTCCACCCGCTCGATATCCGCACCCACCAGCTGGAGCTTCTCCTCCAGCCGCTCGTAACCGCGGTCGAGGTGGTAGAGACGGCGCACCGTGGTCTCGCCCTCGGCCGCAAGGCCCGCAATCACGAGGCTCATCGAGGCGCGCAGGTCCGTCGCCATCACTTCGGCGCCGGTCAGGCGCTCGACACCCTTGACGATCGCGGTGCGGCCCTCGGTCGCGATATGTGCCCCCATGCGCGCCAGCTCGGGCACGTGCATGAAGCGGTTCTCGAAGATCGTCTCCTTGAGCACGCTGGTCCCCTCGGCGCGGGCGAGAAGCGCCATCAGCTGGGCCTGCATGTCGGTGGCGAGGCCCGGATAGGGCGCGGTGGTGAGGTCGACGGGCTTCAACGCGCCGTTGGCCGCGACGGTCACGCTCTTGGCGTCCCAGTCGACATGGATGCCGATCGCCTGCAGCGCGTGGATCGTCGCCATCATATCGTCAGCCTTGGCCCCTTCGAGCCGCACCTCGCCCCCGGTGATCGCCGCCGCGCAGGCGTAGGAGCCGGCCTCGATCCGGTCGGGCATGACGCGGTAGGTCGCGCCGTGGAGGCGCTTGACCCCGTGGATGGTGAGGTTGGAGGTGCCGATCCCCTCGATCTCCGCTCCCATCGCGACGAGCATGTTGCACAGATCGACGATCTCGGGCTCGCGCGCGGCGTTGAACAGGCGGCTGGTGCCGTTGGCGAGAACCGCGGCCATCAGCGCGTTCTCGGTCGCGCCGACGCTGACCACCGGGAAGTCGAAATCGCCGCCCGGCATGCCGCCATCGGGCTGATAGGCCTTCACATAGCCCGCGGCGAGCTCGATATGCGCGCCGAAGGCTTCGAGCGCCTTGAGGTGCAGGTCGATCGGGCGGTTGCCGATCGCGCAGCCGCCGGGCATCGACACGGTCGCCTCGCCCGCGCGCGCCAGCATCGGGCCGAGCACGAGGATCGACGCGCGCATCTTGCGCACCAGATCATAGGGCGCGATCGTCGAGGTGATGCGGGTCGCCTCCATGCTCATCACCCGGCCGAAATCCTCGGGCCGCGTGCCCTGGATCACCGTGGTGACGCCGAACTGGTTCATCAGGTGCTGGAACCCGTCGATATCCGCCAGCCGCGGCAGGTTGCGCAGCGTCAGCGGCTCCTCGGTCAGGAGCGCGCAGGGGATGAGGGTGAGCGCCGCATTCTTCGCGCCGGAAATCGGGATCGTGCCCTTGAGGCGGTTGCCGCCCTTGATGATCAGTTTGTCCATGGAATCGCCTTAGCGAAAAGTGCCTTTCGTGCAACTCGCCCGCGCGGGGGATGTGCGACGATTCCTAACAATCATTGACCTTGGTTATGGCGCAAGGCACGGGGGCAGCGGACGGGCCACTCACCCTGTCCCCAACGCGAGAGCCGTCAATGTCTCCCAAGCCGATCCGCAAAGCCGTTTTCCCCGTCGCCGGTCTCGGCACCCGCTTCCTGCCCGCGACCAAGGTCGTCCCCAAGGAACTGCTGCCGGTGGTGGACCGCCCGCTGATCCAGTACGCGGTCGACGAGGCGCGCGAGGCGGGGATCGAGCAGCTGATCCTCGTCACCGGGCGCGGCAAGACCGGGATCGTCGAGCATTTCGACATCGCCTTCGAACTCGAGCAGACCATGACCGAGCGCGGCAAGGACCTCGCCATCCTCGAGCCGACCCGCGCCACCCCGGGCGACGTGATCGCGGTGCGCCAGCAGGTGCCCTTGGGTCTAGGCCACGCGATCTGGTGCGCGCGCGCGATCGTGGGTGACGAGCCCTTCGCGATCTTCCTCCCCGACGAGCTGATGGTGGCGAAGGAGGGCGGCACCGGCTGCATGAAGCAGATGGTGGAGGCCTACGAGCAGGTCGGCGGCAACCTCATCTCGGTGCTCGAAGTGCCGATGGAGCAGGTCTCCAGCTACGGCGTGATCGATCCGGGCGCGGTGAACGGCGCGCTGACCGAGGTGAAGGGCCTCGTCGAGAAGCCGCCGCGCGACCAGGCGCCCTCCAACAAGATCGTCTCGGGCCGCTACATCCTCCAGCCCGAGGTGATGCGGGTGCTCGAGAACCAGGGCAAGGGCGCTGGCGGCGAGATCCAGCTGACCGACGCGATGGCGAAGATGATCGGCACCCAGCCGTTCCACGCCGTCACCTTCGACGGCGCGCGCTACGACTGCGGGAGCAAGGTCGGTTTCGTGCAGGCCACTCTCGCGATCGCCCTGTCGCGGCCCGACATGGGCGCCGAGGTGCGCGCGATTGCGCTGGATCTGCTGAAGTAGCGCGCGAGGGGCAGCAGCGCCGCCCCTCTCACCTTCGCTATTCCGCTGCCTCGCCGGTCGGGGTGTCATCCGCATCATTGTCGCGGGTGATGGCCCTGCGCGGCGCGGGCTTGGCGGGGGCGGGAGCCGCCTCGCCTTCGGCTTCGGCGGCACCCTTCACCAGCCCCGAGAGCGACGATCCGTCGAGCCCCAGTTCCTTCATCAGCCCGTCGAGCACCGGCGCCTGCGCGCGGTAGGCGAGCGCGGCGGCCACCGCGTCGCTGGCGAGATTGCCCGATCCGGAGCCGCCACCCGAACCGCCCGTGCCGCCATCATTGGCCGCGCGGCCGCCATTGGTGAGCCCGTCGACCTGCACGATCTTGATCGAATCGATCGCCTCCATCGGCTTGGCGCTCTCGCGGATGACCTCGGGCAGCACCTTGAGCAGCGCGAGCTTGGTCTGGAGGCTGATCTGGTCGCTCGAAAGGATGTTCGCCGCCTCGTTGATCGCGCGCTGGCCCGCGGCCTCGACCTCGAAGCGCACTGCCGCAGCCTCGGCGCGCAGCTTCTCGGCCTCGGCCTCGCCCTGCGCTTCGAGCTTGAGTGCCTGCGCGCGGTTCGCCGCGGCGTCCTTTTCCGCCTCGGCCTGGACCTTGACCCCGATCGCATCGCGCTCGGCCTGCTTGGCGGCCTCGATCAGCTCGATGGTCTTCTGGCGCTCGGCGATCTCGCGCTCGCGCGCGGTGGCGACGCGTTCCTCGGCCTCGACCGCCTTGGCGCGGGCCTCGTCGGCCAGCGCCTTGGCCTGGCTTTCCTCGCGGCTCTTGTTCTGCACCGCGATCTGCTGTTCCTGCCGGGCGATCTCGAGCGCGCGCTGCTGGATGATGCGCGCTTCCTCGACCAGCCGGTCGGCCTCGATCTGCTGGGCATCGACCTGCTTCTTGGCCTCGATCCGTGCGGCTTCGGCCTCGCGATTGCGCTCGGCCTGTTCGCGGGCGATTTCCGCCGCCTGCGCCGCGCGCCGCACCTCGACCTCGCGCTCCTGCTCGAGCCGCGCATATTCCTGCTCGCGGCTGATCTCGAAGCTCTTCTTGCTGGCTTCGAGGTTCTTGGTCTCGATCTGGACGCGGGTGTCCTGCTCGATGTCGTTGCGCAGCTTCTTCCTCGCCTCGATCTGCTCGGTGAGCTTGGTGAGGCCTTCGGCGTCAAAGGCGTTGTTGGCGTTGAAGTGTTCGATGCTGGTCTGGTCGAGGCCGGTCAGCGACACCGACTCGAGCTCCAGACCGTTCATCGCGAGGTCGTTGGACGAGACCTGCTGCACCTTCTGCACGAAATCAGCGCGCTGTTCGTGGAGCTCGTTCATCGTCATCCCCGCCGCGACCGAGCGCAGCGCATCGACGAACTTGCCCTCGACGAGGTCCTTCAGCAGATCGGGCTGCATCGTGCGCTGGCCCAATGTCTGCGCGGCCATCGCGATGGCCTGCGCATCGGGGCGGACGCGGACGTAGAATTCCGCCTTCACGTCGATCCGCAGGCGGTCGAGCGTGATCAGCGCCTCGTTGTCGCGCCGCACCACCGGCAGCACCAGCGTGTTCATGTTGACCGGCATCGCCTCGTGGAACACCGGGAAGACCAGCGCGCCCCCGTTCATCACCACCTTCTCGCCGCCAAGGCCCGTGCGCACGAAAGCGGTCTCCTTGGTCGCGCGGCGGTAGAGCCGGACGAGGAAGGCGAAGAACACCACGACGAAGACGAGGGCGCTGACCCCGACGACGCCGTAGGTGATGAGTCCCCCGGTGGAGGCCGCCAGATCGCCGGTGGTGGCGACCTCGCCCGCGGTGGTGGTGGTCAGAGACATTGGCGTTCCCCTCAGCTTCCCAGCCCGAGCAGCGGGCTTTCATATTGAACGGCAAAGAAGGTCTCGCCCTCGCGGCGGACCAGCAGGACGGTGTCACCCGCCCGCAATTCGATTGAAGCGTCATGGGGTTCGACCATGACGTTGTGCGCCTGCCCGTGGCGGTCGATCACGCGGGCGCGGGCGGGCGAACCGGCGCGGGCGGTGCCGATCTGGATCTCGGCATCGCGCCGAACCAGCTCATCGAGCGCGATCGCGGTGGTTTCGTCCTTGGGCATCACGGCGGCAAGCGGACGCATCGCGAGGCTGTTGAGCGGCAGCGCGGCAGCGCCCGCCGCCAGCACCGCCCATCCGGCGGAGAGCGGGGCGCCCAGCAGGTCCGCGATCCACGCCTGACCGATGAGGCCGATGCTGCCGAACACCAGCAGCAGGCTCGCCAGCCAGATCAGCAGCGGCACCCGCCCGAGGCCGAGCAGCGCGGTCAGCGCATCGCCGAAGCCGCCCAGCTCGAGCCCGCCGCCCGTATCGGCATCACCCTCGAGCACGTCGCCGAGGCCCGTGATCTGCACGAGCGCGATCAGCGCCAGCGCGGCGAGCGCGAGGACGAAAGGCAGGTTGTGCGCCGCGAGCAGGCTCATGCCGCGCAGCCCCGCATGGCAAGGCGAAGACCGTATCCCATGCGGGAAATCTAGGACAAGCTGCCGCGCTGTAACAGGAAAATCGGCGAAAAATCGGCACGCGGCCGCGTCAATGCCCCTGTCGGGAGCCGAAGCTGCGCCCGCTCAGCAGCCGCGGGCGCACCACGCGGCGGAACTGCAGCGGGGGGATGCCCGCGGCGCGCTGGAAGGCGTTGCTGAAATGGGCGGCGCTGGCAAAGCCGGTCGAGGCGGAGATCTCCGCGATCTTGAGCTCCGAGCGCGCGACCAGCGCGGTGCTGCGGGTGATCCGCCGCCAGCGCACGTGGTCATAGGGCGCGCGGCCGGTGGCGTGCTTGAACACCCGCGCGAAGTGGTAGGGTGAGAGGTGCGCGAGCTCGGCCAGCTCGCGCAGGGTGATCTGGCGGTCCAAGTTCGCGTCGATATGGGCGAGCACCCGGCGCAGCTTGTGCGGGGGCAGCGCGATGCGCAAATCCGGCTGCCCGTGGTCATCCGGGGCGCCGTCGTGGAAGCCCGCCGCGAGCCGGGCGGTGGCCTGTTCGATCAGGGCATTGTCGGCCTCGCTCTGACGCAGCACCAGGCGACCGACGGCGTGCGCCAATTCGCCGAGCGCGGGATCGTCGCGCAGGCCGAACGATCCCGGCAGCGGGGCGCCTTCCGCGCGCATCGCCGCCAGCCGTCCGGCGGGCACGATCAGCACGCAGAGCATCGAGCAATCGCGCGTGTATTCGAGCACCATCCGCGTGCCGGCCCGGATGAAGGTCACGCGGTCGCTCGAATGGGGGCCGCACTCGACGGCCTGCCCATCGAGCGTCACCTTCATCGGGAACATGCTCCCGCGGGTGACGATCACCACATCGCGGGCGGGATCCTGCAGTGTCACGATCTGCGGCCCGCCATCGTGATCGGGCACGGCGACCATCAGCGCAAGCCCGGTGTGGCGGTGCCTGACGAAGACGATCTCGTCCCCCAGTTGCTCCTGCGTGCGCCCCGGCCCGCCGGTCACAGCCCAATGCTCGAGGATCGACATGACCGCACTTCCCCCTTGTCCAATGCGTCAGTTCAAAGCCTGTATACCGTATGTAGCACCCGCAACAAACCCCCCATGCGATTGCCCTTGTTGAGATCGCCCGCGAGCCGCATCAGCGTGTCGGCAAAGCCGTGCGCGGGGAGTGCGGCGGTGGCGGCGGCGATCTGGGCCCGGGTCAGCCCCTTCCTGAGCATGCCCTGGCTGGCATCGACCCAGTCGGCCTTGCGCAGGGCGTTGACCGCCTCGGCATTCGGCCCCCGGAAGGGCGTGGCCTTGTGGTGCCAGACGATCAGGTCGCGGATCAGCGCGGGATCGAGATCGGGCGCGTGCTCGCGTCGCGCCGCCTCCGCCAGATCCGCCGAGGGCTCGAGATAGGCGAGCTCGCGATGGGTCCACATGCCCGCGTCATGATAGGCAAGCGCAAAGCCGAAGGGCCGCCGCCAGCGCATCTCGCCGCCCATGAAGTGCATCGCATAGGTCAGCACGCGGTAGATGTGGTTGCGATAGCCCGGCAGATCCGCGCCGATGCGAGGGGCGAGCCGCGCGAGCTCGGATTCGACCACCGCATCAGATTCGATAATGTCCATAGCCCTCGTTTCAGGATAGCGTGCTGCGCACGGCTTGCGGGACACAAAATCTCCCTGAAGCCATCTTTGAAGCAAGATACAGAAAGTTCTGACCATGCCCCGGAGCTATGAGCCCAAGCGCCCGCCGATGGACGCCTGCCCGGTCGAGCATGTCGTCGCGCTGGTTGGGGGTAAGTGGAAGGCGCGTGCGCTCTATCTGCTCTCGTTGCGCCCTTTCGCCTTTGCCGCGCTGCGCCGCGAGTTGGGGGCGGTGAGCCAGCAGGTGCTCTCGACCCAGCTGAAGGCGATGCAGCGCGACGGGTTGGTCAGCACCGTGGCGGGCCAGGATGCAAGGTTCGTGCTCTATGTCGCGACGCCCAAGGGGTGCGCGCTGGTCAATGTGCTGATGCCGGTCGCCGAGTGGGGCACGGCCGAGCTGCGCGCGCGCGGGGAGGACTGGCAGCCGCCGCTCGCCCCGCTAACCCCGACCCCGCCTTCGGTGAGTTAGGACCGCGTCACCCGCAGCGGGAGGGTCTTCAATCCGCCGACGAAGGTGCTGCTGGCCCGCTTCGCCTCGCCCGCCGGTTCGACCGCCGCCACGCGGTCGAGGATCGCCTCGAACAGGATCCGCATCTCGAGCCGCGCGAGGTGCAGCCCCAGGCACTGGTGCGCCCCGGCCCCGAAGGCCAGGTGGCGGTTGGGCGAGCGGGCGGCGTCGAAGCGGCGCGGATCGGGGAACTGGGCGGGGTCGTGGTTGGCCGCGACGTAGTTGATCATCAGCCAGTCGCCCGCCTTGATCGCTTGCCCGCCGATCTCGCAGTCCTCGGCCGCGGTGCGCATGAAGTGCTGGACGGGGCTGGTCCAGCGGATCGCCTCCTCGACGATGCCGGGGAGCAGCGAGCGGTCGGCGCGCACGCGGGCATATTGTTCGGGATCGCGGGCGAGGGCCTGCATCGCGCCCGCCGTGCTGGCGCTGGTGGTGTCATGCCCGGCGGTGGCGACGATGATGTAATAGCCCGCCATGTCGCGCGGGGGGAGCGGCTGGCCGTCCACCGTGGCATTGGCGATGACGCTGGCGACGTCGTCGGTGGGATTGCGGCGGCGATCCTCGGCGAGCTGCGCGAAGTAATCCTCGAAGGTCTTCACCGCGCCCGCGACGATCTGCACCACCTGCTCGGGGGTCATCTTGTCCATCCCGGAGCCCGACAGGTCCTTGTCCTGCCCGCCGAACAGCTGCTGGGTGAGCATCTGCATCCGGAACTCGTCCTCCGGCGGCACCCCGAGGATCTGCATCACCACCCGCAAGGGATAGGGGCCGGAGACTTCCTTGACGAAATCGACCTCGCTGCCCTGTTCCAGCATCCGGTCGACCGTCCGGGCGGCCAGCGTCCGCAGCTCGCCTTCCAGCCGGGCGAGGTTCCTCGGCATGAACCATTCCTGGGTCAGCTTGCGATACTTGGGGTGGATCGGCGCATCGAACACCACCAGCGAATCGACCAGCATGTTCGATCCCGTCGCGGCGCGGCTGAATGCGATCGCCTGGTTGAAGCTGAAGACGACAGGGCGCGGGTTGTTGAGGAACCCCGCATTGTCCTTCGAGATCCGCATCACGTCGTCATAGCGGGTGACAAGCCAGAACGGGTCGAACAGACCCGGCGTGTCGGGCTGGACGCGGGCGACCGGTGTGCTCGCGCGGATGGCATCGAAGGTGTCGAGCAACCCGTCCCATTCGGCATAGGCGTGGGGATCGATCACCCGCCTCGCGATGTCGCCCGGGAGGATCGCCTCCCCGCTCACTCCGCTGCCTCTTTCGCCTTCGCGGCATACTCGTCGCGCAGCTCGCGCTTGTAGAGCTTGCCGTTGGCCTCGCGCGGGAGTTCGGGGCGGAAGTCGAACAGCTTGGGCATCTTGATCTTGGAGAGCGAGGGCGCGAGGAATTCGCGCAGCTCCGCCTCCAGCGCGGGGCCGGCATCCGCCATGTCCCTCGGCTGGACCACCGCCACCACCTTCTCGCCGAGGTCGGGGCAGGGCGCGCCGATCACCGCCGCGTCCATCACCTTTGCGTGGGTGACCAGCAGGTTCTCGATCTCCTGCGGGTAGATGTTGACGCCCCCGCTGATGATCATGTGGCTCTTGCGGTCGGTGAGATAGAGGAAGCCGTCGCCATCCAGATGGCCGATGTCGCCGAGCGTCATCCAGCCCTTGGGGTGCATCGCCTCGGCGGTCTTGGCGGGGTCGTTGTGATAGGTCGGGAGCAGCGCGTTCTCGAAATAGATGAGGCCGTCCTCGCCCGCCGCGACTTCCGCGCCGTCCGGCCCGCAGATGTGGAGCGTGCCGTAGATCGCCTTGCCGACGCTGCCCGGATGGGAGAGCCAGTCGGCCGAGCGGATCAGGGTCATGCCGATGCCTTCGCTGCCGGCGTAGTATTCGTTCACGATCGGGCCCCACCAGGCGATCATCTCCTGCTTGATCGGCACCGGGCAGGGCGCGGCGGCGTGGAGCGCGCGCTGGTGGCTGGAGAGGTCGTAGCGGGTGCGCACTGCGGGATCGAGCTTGAGGAAGCGCACGAAGTGGGTCGGCACCCACTGGCTATCGGTCACCTTGTATTTCTCGATCGCCGCGAGCGCCTCTTCGGGGTCGAAGCGCTCCATCATCACCACCGTGCCGCCGAGCCGGTGCACCACCGAGCACCAGCCGATCGGCGCGGCGTGGTAGAGCGGGGCGGGGGAGAGGTAGATCATCGAGCCGTCGGTCGGCATTCCGGCGCCCATCACCGCAAGGCCGACGAGCGGCACCGCGGCCTGCGGGTCGGGGTCGGCGGG
>NZ_LSJS01000075.1 GCF_001557325.1 Erythrobacter donghaensis | reverse complement strand
GGGGCGAGCCGGTCTCCGCCATCGCATAGGCGGCGATTTCGCCGACCGGCAGCGCGCCGGTGGTCTCGCTCGCAAGGTCGAGGCGGGCGACCGCGCGCACCCGGCGCTGGAGGCCGAACCACACCAGGATCAGCGACAGCAGGATCATGTAGGTGCCGCGCCGGCCGAAGCGGTAGAGTTCGACATCGAGGCCGATCCAGTCGAGCCATGCCCCGGCAGCGAGATAGCTCACGCTCAGCAGGGCGGCGACGATCGCCATGCCCGACCACCCCCAGCGCACCGTGGCGGTCAGGATGATGAAGATGAAGGACGACAGGAACGGGCTGGTGAAATCGGTCGACCCGCTTTCGGTGAGGTAGATCGCGATCAGGAACACCGCCCAGTCGAGCACCAGCGCCGGGAGCCGCAGCGTGACGTCGAGCCACCAGCTGTTCCAGACCGCCGCCAGCAGCGCGAGCGAGAGCGCCGCATAGCCGGAGAGGACGACAAGGCCCTCGGCCGGATTGCGCACCGGCTGATCGGGATCGGCGTGGAGGACAAGCAGGAACACCAGGGCAAGCCCAAGCCTGCACAGCGCGATGGCTCGGCCCGAATGGTAGTCGAGAATGCGCTTCAGCATGCCCTCGTTTCAAGCCCCGTTGGCCGGCGTCCTGCCACGCGCCCGGCGTTTCCTCATGCGCTTCAAGCACAAAGCGCAAGGGTTTTGAAGTGGGCCGCCGAACGCCACGCGCCCGCCGCCGGGGCGAGATCGACCAAGGGTTCAGGGGAACTGGCTGGGGCGGAAGGATACCTAGCCAGGAATGGAAGAACCGCCTAAATCAAAAAGGTTTTCTGATCGGAGAACCCGGTCTGGCATCACGCAATGGTACCTCGTCAGGGAGCCACGACGGGAGACCCTGACCCTGTCACGCGTCCCGAACATCACGCGCAGGAACGGGACTTGGCATTATCGCCGGTTGGTCCGATTGGGTTCCGACAACCCGTTCCGCATAAGCAGCCCTATCGCCTGACTGGGTCATGAGACCGAAGTGGGGAACCGGCTCCACAATGCCACAACATTGCGTGGCACGGGCGGTGAGGCCCTGCTTGTCTGTCGAGCGAAGGGCATATCCGATGAGGGAATTGGTTACTTGTAACGGATGAGGCCCCTGCAAAGGTTGCGCTTGATCGAAGGCAGGGGGCAACGCGGGCGGACGAGTTGCCCCGCCCGGACATCGGTGTCGCCCCTTGAGGCTATTCCGCAGGCATCTTGCGCTTCGAGACTGCTTTATCAGTCATTTGCCACTTTGCACCCTTCAGTCGCATCCCCGATCGAATGACAAATCGGCAAGGACACCCCGTCTTGCGGTTTCCTTCACGGCGAACGCGCGCTTCTCCGGCAACACAAAATATGCCGCGAGTTCGGGGCGCAGGCTGCCTTTGGCCGGGATATGCGGGCCGGTCTTCTTTGCCGGTCCGGCTGGGCAGGACGTTCCTGCCGCAATTACGGTTCGCATCGTCATGGCAATCTCCTCTCGGTTCGAGGCCCTCACTCTGCCCCTCCGATGTCCGCATAGAAAATGCCGGGATTGCATCGGATCGATGCAGCCGGAACGGCGCCGCCGCGCCGTGATGTGCATCCGTCATGGATTCCATTCGCCAACTGCATTTGAGCCAGCCGCGGCAGAATGACAAAAACCGGACATCAAATCATTCCGGAAGGGAACTCCATATGCCCCCAAAATTTCGCGCAATTCTTGCGCTCGTGACTGCCGCGATTGTCGCCGTCCCGGGGGCCGTTGCTGCCCAGACGCAAGAGGGCGGCGCCACCCGGATGGTGGCCCCGGCGGCCGGCGTCGTACGCCTGAAGAGCGCCAACAGCTTCGACGAGACGCTGGTCCGGCTCAAGGCGGATGTCCAGGCCAAGGGCATTCGCTTCTTCGACGCGATCGACCAGTCGGGCCTTGGCGCGCAGGCCGATCTCAAGACGGCACGCTCCACGCTGGTGCTGTTCGGCAACCCGCCGCTCGGTGTGCAGTTCCTGCAATCGAACCCCTATGCCGGACTCGACTGGCCGGTGCGGATGCTGGTGCTCGAGGAGGCTGACGGCAGCGTCTGGGTGGCGTGGACGGATTTTGCCTACATCGCCGATCGCTATGCGATCACCGACAAGGGCCCGCAGTTCAAGATGGCGAGCGAAGTCGCTCTGTCCATCGCCAGCGCCGCCACCGGGCGCTGAGCTGCTCGGGTGAGGAGGGGGCTGGCATGGCTGGCGGCGTGATCGACCCGGACCATCCCGCGATCCTGGCGGTCGCGATATGCTGCGCCGCGATGATGGGCTTCTCGATCCAGCGCGGCGGGACCTGCATGGTCGCGGCGGTCCGCCAGTTGCTTGACGAAGGACGCGGCGGACGCGCGCTTGCGCTGCTCGAATGCAGCTTGTGGGTGGCGGCGCTGGGTCTGGCGGCAACTGCTGCCGGACTGGGCTTCAATGCCAGTCCGAGCTACCCGGCGGGCGCAACGGTGATGCTGGGAGGGGCGATGCTCGGGCTCGGGGCATGGCTCAACGGTGCCTGTGTCTTCGGCGCGATTGCGCGGATCGGCAACCGCGAGCTTCACTTCCTGCTGACCCCGCCGGGCTTCTTTCTCGGCAGCCTGCTCCACGCCGCACTGGCGGGGCCGGTGGTCAAGGGCATCTCCCCTGCGCCGGTCTCTGGCCCGGCAATCGCCGCGCTGCTGGTGCTGTTTGCCGGCAGCCTGCTGGTCAGCTTGCGCGAATGCCGCGAGGTCCGCCGCTCCCGATTGCCGATCGGCACGCTGTGGAACCACCGCCACGCCACCATCGCGATCGGCGTCGCCTTTGTCGCTCTGGTCGTGGTGGCGGGGCCCTGGACATACACCGAGGCGCTGACGCGGTCGGCCCATGGGACCGGGTTGCCCGGGATCGACAATGTCCTGCTTTTGCTTGCATTGCTTGGCGGCGCTGTTCTGGGAGGTTGGCGATCGGCAACCGCTTTCCAGTTCTTGCCGCGGCGCGCAGCCACCTGCCTTGCAGGCGGGGCGCTGATGGGGCTCGGCAGCGCGCTGATCCCCGGCGGCAACGACAACCTGATCCTTGCCGGCTTGCCCTGGCTGCAGCCGCACGCCTGGCTTGCGATCGCTACCATGGCGCTCACCATTGCAGCAGGCTTGCTCGCGAGTGCGGAATTGCGCAAAAGACGACTCATAGGGTCGATTGCTCGCTAGGGTGAATTCCGTTCAAGGATACCGCTCGGGGGAGGCGGCACTATGGAAATGCAGCAGGTCCGCTATTTTCTGGCAGTAGCGAAAACACTCAACTTCACGCGCGCGGCCGAGGCATGCAACGTCACCCAGCCCGCGCTGACCCGCGCGATCAAGCAGCTCGAGCAGGAACTGGGCGGCGAATTGATCCGCCGCGAAGGGCGCCTCAGTCACCTGACCGATCTTGGGGCAAGGATGCTGCCGCCGCTGACCCAATGTTATGAAAGCGCGCAGGGCGCCAAGGCGCTCGCCGCCAAGGTCAGGGCCGGGGACATCTCGAGCCTGTCGATCGGCGTGTCGCAGACCCTTGATGTCGAAGTCCTGCTGTTCGCCCTGTCCGAGCTGCAGCGCGCCTTTCCCGGGCTCCAGCTCGTGATCCGGCGCGGCGGCGGCAAGGACATCGCCGAATGGCTGAAGGCCGGCGACATCGAGATCGCATTCGGCGGACCGCTCGGCGACAATTGGGACCGGCTCAATGCCTGGCCCATGTTCAGCGAATCCTTCGATCTCGTGATCGCCAATGATCACACCCTTTCGACCATTAACGACGTCGATCTGCAGGTCGAACTGTTGCAGCGCTCGCGACTGCTGGTTCACGCGCTGGAAGATGGTGCCGAGATCAATGCGGCCTCGCTCGAGGCATGGGGGATGCGGTTCGACGACGCCCACCAGGTCAACTGCAACCGCGATCTTGAAGCCCTTGTCGAGGCCAAGTTCGGTGTCGCAATCCTGCCGCGCAGCAGCTTCCGCTCGAGCGGGCTGAGGCACATGCCTTGCCCGGGGATCGATCTGCGGCGGACGGTTGCCGTCTATTCGATCGCCGGCCGTGCCCGCTCGCGCGAGGCGGCCGCGCTGCTGGGGCTGGTCCGGGCTGCGGATTGGGAAGCGCGCCTCGCCAAATGATAGCGGGGCAGCCGGCAAAGCAAGCCGGCGCTCGAACCTTCAATCCGCCAGAGCCCGCACGCCGGCGACGATCGAATCCAGCCCCATCCGCCGACGGTAGTCGGGATCGACATGGCGGGTGCGGACGATCCCGTCCCGGTCGAGGATGAAGACCGAGGGCACCGGCAGCAGCCAGCCTGCACCGCCCTGGTAGCCAGGGATATCCCATCCGGCCCCGGCGATCATCGCGGACATCACCTCGTCGACCCAGATCACCAGTCCTGCCGCCAGCGCATAGCCCCCATCAATATCGGTCAGGAACGGAAAGCGGGCACCGGATTCTGCGCGCAACTTGCGCGTATAGGGCTGAAGTTCGGCCGAGATCGCATAAATCCGTGCATCGCCCAACTGGCCCTGAATCTCGGCGAGCCCGACCATGTTGAGGCGGCAATAGGGGCACCAGTGCCCGCGATGAAAGGCCAGAACCGCCGGGCCGCGCTCCAATATCTCATCAAGGCTGATGAGCGTGCCGTCCTGATCGGGCATCGTGAAACCCGGCATGAGGTCGCCGACCTGGGGCGCTCCGGTCCCCGCGCGCGCGGCTTCAAGCCGGCCAACGAAGGTGTCGACCGCATCGGCGAACTCCGGACTGCGCAGACGCACTTCTTCGGCAATTGCACGAAGGCGGTCACTCAGCGGCCAATCCTTGCTCCGGACTTTCTGGAACGTGTCGTCGAGCGCTGCAATCAAGGGATGGGTCATGTCCGACTCCTGCAGACCCGCCTTCTAGCAGATCGCCATGCCATGAATACTGGTGGGTCTATTTGGCGTTATCGCCATGGATCATCTCACCTCCGCAGATCTCGTGCAGGACCAGCCCGTCCAGCGGCCCGCTCCCCCGCCGCCATGGCGCCTGTTCGAGCGCATCGAGCGTGTGGCGATACCCGGCCTCGCGACGCAGACGGATGCCGTCGGGGCTGAAGTCGATATCCTTGGAATGATCCTCGTTATCGAGCGAGGGCGCCAGAAGACGGATCACATCCATCCGGGTGCTGCAACCATAGCTGCGCAGTTCGGCGAGCCGTTCGGGCGATGCAGCACCGTCGGGCACGAGTGCTGCGAGCTCGGTGACCACATGGCGCAAGCGGTGGAGCTGGTGCTGACGCTTGATGTTCTGCGCTGCCCGGCTGGAATACTGAAGGTCCTTCTGGCGGTTCATCACTTGCCAGATCGAGTCGGGTTCGGGTCCGTGCGGGTTCCACAGGTGCACGGCAAAGACCGTCCCGCTCCTGCGCGGATTGTCGTCGAACACCGCTTCGACCGGCGTGTTGGACAGAATTCCGCCATCCCAGTAGAGTTCTCCGTCGATCCGGACCGCCGGAAAGGCAGGGGGCAGCGCGCCCGATGCCAGCACGTGTTCGAGGCAGATCGCCGCATCCCGGCTGTCGAAATAGACCATCTCTGCGGACTGGACCTTGGCTGCGCCGACCGAAAGCCGCATCGGTCCCGAATTGATCCGACCGAAATCGATCAGCTCGCCGAGCAGTTCGCGCAGCGGTTCGACCGAGTAATAGGCCGAGGATTCGGCGCCGAGCGGAAGGAAGGGATTGGCGAAGGCCAGAGGCCGTGGGCGGAAGAAGGATGACAGGCCGCTGGTGATGGTCATCATGTTGCGCATCGGCAGCCCGATCCAGTCGGGCACCGGAAGGCCCATGAACTTGCCGTTCGAGACCCGGCTCCAGAATTCGTCGAGCCGCGCGACCCGCTCGCTCCTGGGCGCGCCGGCGATCAATGCGGCATTGACCGCACCGATCGAGGTGCCGATCACCCAGTCGGGTTCGATGCCCGCCTCGTGCAACGCCTGGTAGACACCGGCCTGATAGGCTCCCAGCGCTCCGCCGCCCTGGAACACCAGGACAATCTGGCCGCGCTCGGCAAGTTCGTCATGCAGCTTGAACATAGCTTTCTCCATCTGTGATGCGCGGGGCTGGGGACGGACCGGTGTGATCGAGATCACCCGTGATCAGCCGGGCGTGGCGGGCGAAGGTAAGGTAATTCCAGATCAGATTGAGGCCAACGACGAAGCGGCTGCGGAACCCGACCAGAAAGTAGACGTGCACGGTCGACCACAGCAGCCATGCCGACATGCCGCGAAGCTTCATGCGGCCCAGATCGGCCACGGCGTGGCTGCGTCCGATCGTCGCGAGGTTGCCGTAGTGGCGGTAACGGAACGGGCGCGTCGGCCGACCTGCGATTTCGGCGATGATCGTCCGGGCGGCATACCGCCCCTGCTGCTTTGCAACCGGCGCGATCCCGGGCAATGGCCGGCCGTCGGCCCCCGTGCAGCTGGCAGTATCGCCGATCACCAAGATGCGGCTCTCGCCTGCCGGGTGGAGCGTGTGGTCGACCTTGACTCGGCCCGCATGGTCCGCCTCGGCGCCAATCCAGCGCGCGGCAGGAGAGCCGACGACCCCGGCGGCCCAGATTGCCGTATGGGTGCGGATGGTCTCCCCTCCGGCAACCACTTTCTCGGCGTCGATGTGATCGACCTCGGTCGACAGGCGCACGTCCACGCCAAGCCGCTCGAGATCGGCGAGCGCCGCGGCGGAAAGCTCCTCGGGAAAGGTCTCGAGCAGGCGCGGCCCCCGGTTGATGAGGATCACCTTCGAGCAATGCGGCGTGATCGATCGGAAATCGCGGCTGACCGATCGATGCGCCAGTTCGGCGATCGCGCCGGCCATCTCGACCCCGGTCGGGCCGCCGCCGATAAGCACAAAGGTCAGCAAGGCCTTGCGCCGGTCAGGCTCGTCTTCGCTTTCGGCGCGTTCCAGCGCCAGCAGCACCTTGCGCCGCACGGCGGTCGCATCCTCGATCGATTTGATGCCGGGCGCATAGGCCGCCCATTCATCGCGCCCGAAATAGCTGTGGCGCGCGCCGGTCGCGATGATCAGCCAGTCATATCCCGCGCGCCTGCCGCTCGCCAGCAGCACCTCGCGCCGGTCACGATCGATCCCGACGACGGTGTCGAGCAACACGCGCACATTGTCCTGACCGGCCAGGATCGAGCGGATCGGCCCGGCAATGTCCGCCGGCGACAGCGCGGCGGTGGCGACCTGATACAGCAGCGGCTGGAACAGATGGTGGTTGCGCTGGTCGATCAGGGTGATCGCAACCGGAGCACTGGCGAGCGCCTGAACCGCAGCAAGCCCGCCGAACCCGGCTCCGATGATAACCACGCGCGATCCGTTCGGCGTAGAGGTGCTGACCATCTTACTGCGCGGTCCATCCGCCGTCGATCGGGATGGCTGCGCCGTTGATCGACGCGGCCAGAGGGCTCGCAAGGAACAGCGCCAGCGCGCCGACTTCCTCGACCGTCGCGAAGCGCTTGCTTGGCTGTGCGGCGAGCAGGACATCCTCGATCACCTGCTTTTCGGTCAGGCCGCGTGCCTTCGCCGTGTCGGCGACCTGATGCTCGACCAGCGGGGTCCAGACATAGCCCGGGCAGATCGCGTTGCAGGTGATGCCTTCGCGCGCAGCTTCGAGCGCAACGGTCTTCGTGAGGCCGAGCACGCCGTGCTTGGCGGCGACGTATGCGCTCTTGTAGGGGGACGCGACCAGCCCGTGGGCCGACGCCACGTTGATGATCCGCCCGGACCGCGCCGCCTTCATCGCGGGCATAGCGGCCCGGATGGTGTGGAACGCCGCGCCAAGGTTCAGCGCCTGGATCGCATCCCAGCGATCGACCGGAAAAGTCTCGATCGGGCTGACGTGCTGGATCCCGGCATTGTTGACCAGAACGTCGATCCGGCCGTGGCGCTGGATCGCACCCTCGACCATCGCCGCGGCGCCCTGGGCGCTCAGGAGGTCGGAGGCATCATGTTCGACAGTGACACCCAGTTCCTGGAGCGAGGCGATCGTCGCGGCGATATCGTCGGGCGATCCGAAACCGTTGAGGATCACATTCGCACCGGCGCCGGCGAGAGCCCGGGCGATGCCGAGCCCGATGCCGCTGGTCGAACCCGTGACAAGCGCCAGCTGGCCTTTGAGCGGACGGGGAGTGGTGACGTGAGAGGCGGTCTGGGGGGAAGTCATGAGGCGATCCTCGATTGAAGTGGCCCTCAGAAACTGCGGAATCCCGCTCGCCAGCTGAAATGCCGATTGGTTTGCCCTTCGATGCAGCGCCGTTATGGCGCGGCTCTCCATGCGCGGTCGGCATGGCTTCGATGCGGCAATCCGATTGGAAAGGAGCGGTCCCCGCGGGGAAACTGGAAGCGTCGAGGGGCAAACTCTCGCCACCCGTTTTCCCTGAGGCCAGACGCCTCGAACAAGGATTGCCATGATGTCCAAGAAGACACTCGTTTCCGCTCTGGTGCTTGCTGCACCCTTCGCCTTTGCCGCTCCGGCCCAGGCTGCCGATTGCCCGCAGGGCATGGAAGTGCCCGCCGCCACCGCTCTGCGCGGCGCGCCGACCATGCCCAAGGACGTGACCGACACCGTGATCGGCTCGATCGACCTGGGCGATGAAATCGGCGTCAAGGGCCGCCTGCTGCGGACCCGCCGCCTCGTCGTCCAGCCCGGCGGCATCGTCCCGATGCACGGCCACAAGGATCGTCCGGCGCTGATCATCACCATCAGCGGCCAGATCACCGAACATCGCAGCAGCTGCGCGGTGCCGATCGTCCACCGCGCCGGCGACATCGCGCGCGAGGCGGACGGGATCTCGCACTGGTGGATCAACGAAGGCACCGAACCCGCCGTGCTGCTCAGCTCGGACGTCTTCCACCAGATGTGATCGTCAAGGCCAGGAACCGGTGCCGGCGCCCTGACCCTTGCGCCGGCATCCGCGGCGTCCTGTCCCAAGCCCCTATCCCCCCGGAGGACAGGACGCCGCCCCGAAAGGGGTCTTGCAACCTATTGAAAGGAAATGACCATGAAGAACCAGACGACCCTCGCCGCGACCGCACTGGCGGCGATGCTGCTGGGCGGCGTGGCCCACGCGGGCCCCGTGCCGCACCAGCCCAACAAGGAAAAGTGCTACGGCATCGCCAAGGCCGGCAAGAACGACTGCGCCGCCGGTCCCGGCACCAGCTGTGCGGGAACCTCGCGCCGCGACTATCAGGGCAATGCCTGGAAGTACGTCGACAAGGGCACCTGCACCAAGATTCGCACGCCCAACGGGACGGGGTCGCTGACCCCCAAGGCCCGCTGAGGCTGCGGCCACCTGGCCAGGTTGACCGGCCATGATTCCGACCGCCGGCGTGGGCCTCAAGGCCAGCCATATCGCCGAGGCCCTGGCCTCGCCGGCGGCGGGATTGTGGTTCGAGGTCCATGCCGAGAACTACATGGTCGCAGGCGGCCCCCGCCTTTCCATGCTCGACGAGGCCCGCGCCGCCCGGCCGCTGTCGCTGCACGGGGTCGGCATGTCGCTCGCGGGCCATGAATTGCCCGATGTCGAGCATCTCGCCGCGTTCAAGGCGCTGATCGGGCGATTCGAGCCGTTCCTGATTTCCGAACATCTTGCCTGGTCGCGGATGGATGGCCGGAGCTACCCCGACCTGCTGCCCTTTCCGCGCACCAGCGAGGCGCTGGAAACCGTCTGCCGCAACATCGATTTCGCGCAGTCCCTGCTGGGCCGGCAGCTGCTGATCGAGAACCCCTCGCATTATCTCGCGCTCGAGGGTCACGAGTGGAGCGAGACCGAATTTCTGGTCGAACTGGCCCGCAGGACCGGCTGCGGCCTGCTGCTCGATCTCAACAACGTCCATGTCAGCGCAGCCAATCTCGGGTTCGATCCCCATGCCTATCTCGCCGCCTTCCCGGGCGCCGCGGTGGGCGAGATCCACATCGCCGGGCACAGTCCCGATGCCGCATTGGATCTGCTGATCGACAGCCATGATGCCCCCGTCGGCGAACCGGTCTGGGGGCTGCTCGAAGGCTTCTTCGCCGCACATGGACCACGCCCGGTGCTGATCGAACGGGATCGCGACGTGCCCCCATTCGCCGCGTTGCTGCGCGAACAACACAGAGCCGCTCAAGCCATCGCGGCCGCCACGATCGAGGAGAGAGACGATGCCTGAGCTTGCCGCCTTCCAGAGGCAATTTGCTGACCAGTTGGCGCAGCCGACGCTCGCCGCCTCACCCGTTCAGGTCTATGTCAACACGGTGTTGCTCGGTGCGCTCGATGCGCTGGCGGCGAATTACCCGGTAACCCGCGAAATCGTCGGCCCGCGCAGCTTCGAGGCGCTGGCGCTTGCCTTCGCGCGCGCCAATCCGCCTCAGGGGCCGGTCCTGGCGCTCTATGGCCAGGAATTCCCCGACTGGCTGGCGCAGCAAGGCGCGAGCCGCGAGCTGCCCTATCTTGTTGATGTCGCTCGCTGCGAGCAACTGCACTGCCAAGCGCTGTTCGCCCCGGATGCGCCCGTGCTCGAAGGCGATGCGCTCGCTGCGCTGACGCCCGAACGGCTGCTGGCGCTGCGGCTGAAGCCCCATCCGGCCACGCGCTTCGGCTGGTTCACGACGCCGGCCATGGCGATCTGGCTGGCCCATCAGCAGGGGCTGGAGGGTGAATTTGCCCCGGAGTGGCGATCAGGAGGCGCCATCTTTGCCCGTCCGGGCGTCGCGGTGTGCGGCCTTGAACTCGATTCCCCCAGCCACCGCCTGCTCGCCGGGATGCGGATGGGAGAAACGCTGGGGGCGGCCGCGCAGGCCGCCGCCTCGCTTTACCCGGATGCCGATATCGGGGCCGGTTTCGGCCGACTTGTCAATTGCGGCGCCTTTGCCGCGCTCGCCAACTGAAAGGATGAAGTGATGCACCCCGCGATGACCGATGCCGCACCAAACTCCGGCGCTACTCCGGCCATGCCGGACAATCCGATCGCGAAGTTCCAGGCCACGCTCGGCACTTTGCTTCCGCTTTCCTTGTTGCTGCTGGTTCAGCGGCTGGGGATCGCCGCGATCTTCTACCAGTCGGCCCGCACCAAGGTGGAGGGGTGGTTCACCATTCCGGAAAGCACCTACGAACTGTTCCGGTTCGAATACGCCCTGCCCTTGATCCCGCCCGAGTTTGCAGCCGTTTCCGCGACTGTGGCCGAACACCTGTTCTCGGTTCTGCTGGTGCTGGGACTCTTCACCCGGTTCTCGGCCCTTGCCCTGCTGACGATGACGCTGGTGATCCAGGTCTTCGTCTACCCCGACGCCTGGCCGACCCATCTGTCGTGGGCTGGCTTGCTGTTGCCGCTCATCGCGATGGGCGGCGGCAAGGTAGCGCTCGACCAGCTGGTTTTCCGCTAGTCGAGCAGCCCTGTGGCCTATCGTCCCTATCCGGACACCGCTGGGGAATGTTCCTGGAGAACAGGCTTGCGGCGCAATCCAAGCGCTGGCCAAGACTCGCCGATCAGGAACAGGCCCCCTAGCTGTGACTATGCCGAGGCTCGCGAATGAATGCGCCTTGTCGGCTCAGGGCAGAAGCAGTCATTCAACATTTCGCTTGCAATCAACCGCTTCGTCCCAGCGCTGGTAGGTCGGCTCCTCGGCGCTGACGAGGAGCCGAGTGCTCAGAAACAGCGCGTCGCGGCATATTCGGCGGTCCGACAGATCCGCCCGGCCGCTGCTCCGGCCTATGGGAACGACTCTGGGTAAAGCCTTCACCTGGTTTGCGGTGCGGCTTCGCACCGTTCCGCGGGCACAGGCGAAGGATCGCGGTCTTCCTTCATCAGATAGAGCATCGGGCGCGGCACATCGATGATGGCGCGGTGTTCTTCCAGGATGTCCTGCCCGATTATGCCCGAAACCTCGCGCCCTGAGGCCTGTCCCAGCACGCCAAGCAGTTGGCCAAGATCGGCTATCAGCACCCGGCGCTGGCGGATGGCGAACTGGCCGAGCGTGAAGCTGTCGACCCGCGCCTGGCGCGCGGTGCCGGAGGCCCCGGAGAAGAGGGCCGGACCTGAGCCGAGCACGCCTCCCCCCTCCGCCGACAGGCCGAACCGTTCGGCCTGCGCTGCATTCACGACCGTGACATTCGCGCCGGTATCGAGCACGAAGTCGCCGGTCACGCCGTTGATCGTCGCTTCGACAAGCTGGTGCCCCGGCCTGACATTGCGCACCGGCACAGCCGCAAAACCGAGCAGGCACAGCGCGTGATCCACCGTTCCTGCCTCTTGCGGGCGGTATTCGACTGGCGCATCATCGGCTGTCGCGAAGGGGCTGGTGCCGACATCGCAGCCTGCCAGCAGGACGAGCGGCAGGGCGGCTTTCGCCATGATCGTCAAGGCACTGGATGGCATCGGGTGCTCCCGGGTTGGTGTTGCTATCATCGCCTCAGGCCGGTGCCAGCCAGGGCGGCAAGTAGGTCGCGATAAGGACAACCGTTCCCGCCGCGCCGACAAACCGGCACCACAGCCGCAGGATTCTCAGCGCGCCGGCTTTGGACGCCGAGACAAAGCCCGCCCGGCATTGCGCGGCGACAAGCATCGCGCCGACGGCGGCCAGCCCGGCATGGAGCGCGGCGAACAGCGACAGGGCCAACACGCAGGCCGCATAGGCATGGCTGCCTGCGGGCGGGGAGAGCCAGAGCGGGATCAGCGCGAAGCCGCTCGCCGCCGCAGCGCCTCCGATTGCGACAACGATCAGGGCCGCGAGGCGCAGCCCCTCGCGCGCCGTACGGTTGGCCTGCACCGCCACCTCTGCCCCCGCCAGCGCTGCCAGACCTGCGAGGATCAGGCCCGCCACGGCAAGATCAGGATCGACCAGCACAGGCGGCCGAACCGGCGCGACCGCCAACAGATAGACATAGCCGAACAACAGCGAGGCGAGCAGCATCGCGTCGAACACCAGCGTGAAGACCATGCCCCACCAGCCCGGTGACTGATCGGCGGCATGGTGTGGCAGCAGGCTTTGCCCCATGCCGATGTCGAGCGGGCGCGGATCATCGCGCGTCCCTGTCATCCACAGCCACCGCAAGGCGGCGGCAAGCAGTGCGAGGGCACCCGCCACCGCTCCCGCATAGAAGCCGAACAGGAAGCACACCGCCGCCCCCACCAGCGCCAGCGCGGCCAGCAGCGGCACAAGGCTGGGCGCGGGGAGGATAATGATGTGCTCAGGCTCCCCCTCCAGCGCCGTCACCGCCAGCGTCTCGCGCCGCCCCGGCGCTGTCGGTTCGGCGAGATAGCCCTGCCCGGCGGCGAGATGCGCGGGAAGTTCCGGGTCGGCTGCAAGCGGATCGCGTGCCGTCACCTGCGGCAGGCTGGCGAAATTGTAGGCCGTCACCGGGGTCGCCATCGCCCATTCGA
Source organism: Erythrobacter donghaensis (assembly GCF_001557325.1). GTDB lineage: Bacteria > Pseudomonadota > Alphaproteobacteria > Sphingomonadales > Sphingomonadaceae > Erythrobacter > Erythrobacter donghaensis_B. Next base: position 24,817 of record NZ_LSJS01000075.1, on the reverse strand, counting down.
GCGTTCCGGCCTGCCAGGGGTTGCGCTCCACATGGGGGGCGAACCGCCACTGCACCAGCATGTCGATCAGGATCAGCGCAAAGCCGATCGCCAGAATGAAACTGCCGATCGAGGAGACGAGGTTGGGCACCTCCCACCCCAGCCCCGCGGCATAGGTATAGACCCGGCGCGGCATCCCGAACAATCCGGTCCAGTGCATCACGAAGAAGGTCAGGTTGAACCCGGCGAAGACCGTCCAGAACGCGAGCTTGCCGAGCCCCCGGTCAGACCGCCGCCCGGTGAATTGCGGCGTCCAGTAATACAGCCCCGCGATCACCGGAAACACGAAGCCGCCGACCAGCACGTAATGCAGATGCGCGACCACGAAATGGGTGTCGTGCACCTGCCAGTCGAACGGCACCACCGCCACCATCACCCCCGTCAGCCCGCCGCTGACGAACACGAACAGGAACCCGAACAGCCACAGCATCGGCAGGCTCATCACCGGGCGGCCCTTCAGCAGCGTCGTCAGCCAGGCGAAGACCTGCACCGCGGTGGGGATCACCACCAGCAGGCTCGCCGCCGAGAAGACCGCGAGGCTGAGGTGCGGGATGCCGGTGGTGAACATGTGATGCGCCCACAGGCCGAAGCTGAGCAGCGCCTGCGCGATCAGAGCGGCGATGATCCAGTTGTGGCCCGCCATCGGCCGCCCGCAGAACACCGGCAGGATGGTCGAGACGATCCCGGCAGCGGGCAGGAAGATGATGTAGACCTCGGGGTGGCCGAACAGCCAGAACAGGTGCTGCCACAGCAAGGGGTCGCCGCCGCGCGTGGGATCGAAGAACGGCAGGCCGAAGGCGCGCTCCATCTCCAGCAGGATCGAGCCGAGGATCAGCGGCGGAAACCCGGCCAGCATCATCGCCGCCGTGACCCACAGATACCACGCCAGCAGCGGCATCCGCATCAGCCCCATGCCGGGGGCACGGACCTTGAGCACGGTCACCATGATCTCGACCGCCGCGCATACCGCCGACACCTCGACCACGGTGATCCCCACCAGCCAGATGTCGGCATTGATGCCGGGGGAATAGGGCTTGGAGGACAGCGGCGTGTACATGAACCACCCGCTGTCGGGCGCGACACCCGCCAGCAGCGCAGCGAGCAGGATCAGCCCGCCGAACAGATAGCACCAGTAGCCGAAGGCGCTGAGGCGCGGGAATGCAAGGTCGCGCGCGCCCAGCAGCTTGGGCAGCATGTAGAGCGCAAAGCCTTCGATCAGGGGAATGGCGAAGAGGAACATCATCACCGTGCCGTGCATGGTGAAGACCTGGGCATAGACCTCGGCATCGAGGAACTGCGTCGCCGGCCCCGCCAATTGCGCGCGGATCAGCATGGCGAGCACGCCGCCCACCAGGAAGAACGCTATCGCTGTCAGCATGAAACGCGTGCCGACCACGGTGTGGTTGGTCGCCGCCAGAAAGCCCCACCGACCCGGCGGCGGGGAATAGAGCGGTTGCAGCGCGTAATGCAGTTCGAGCGCGCGGTTGTGCTGCGGCGTGTCCGTCATTCGAGGCCCACCGCTTCGCGCACGGCGTCTGCCCAGTCTGCGATCACCCCGCTCGCCGGGGCGGGGCGCTGGTCGAGCACCGGCAGCGGGTCGGCGGCAGCATCACCCGCAGCAGCGGCGAGCGCAGCGGGGTAATCGGCGGGCGCATGGGCGTGGACACGGAACTGCATGTGCGCATGGCCGGGCCCGCAATACTCCGAGCATTGCCCGTAATAGACCCCCGGCCTGTCCGCCCGCAGCCGCAGGCGGTTGGTCTTGCCCGGCACGGCGTCCATCTTCCCGCCCAGCCGCGGCACCCAGAAGGAATGGATCACGTCCCTGCTGGTGATCGCGACGGTGAATGCGCGGCCCGCCGGAACGTGCAGCACGCCGATGGTTTGCGCGCCGCCCGGATAGGCGAAGCGCCAGCGCCATTGTTCGGCATGAACACGGATGAGTGCGCTCTCGTCGTCCTCGCCCCGCGCCAGCAATTGCTCGCCGCGCAGGAAGGCAAAGCCCATCAGCGCGGTGAGAACAACGCCCGGGAACACCAGCCCCCAGCCCACCAGCACCCGGCGGGTGGAGAAGTGGCGCTCTCGCCCGCTGGTGGCGACGGCGTAGATCGCGATTCCGACCACGCCGCCGAGGATCACGGCTGCGCTCCAAAGCATGATCTGCCACAGTGTTTCGACCCGCGCCGCTGCCGGGCCGGCGGGATCAAGCGCCGACAGCTCGCCCGAACAGGCCGCAAGGGCGATAAGCGGGGGGAACATCGCGGCAGGGCGCGCGGCGCCGATGCAACTTGTGCATCCTTGCCGGGTAAGCCTTGCATGACCCGTCTCGATGAAGCCAGCAACCTTGGCGTGTCCTCGCGCATCGCGCTGGCGGGGCACCCGGTTCACGCCATGCTGGTGACCTTTCCCATCGCGCTGATCGTCGCCACGCTGGGCGCGGACATCTTCTGGTTGCTGCTGGCCGATCCCTTCTTTGCGCGGGTGGGCCTGTGGACCAGCGGCTGGGGCTTTTTCATGGGGATGCTGGCGGCGCTGGCGGGCACGGTCGAGCTGCTCGCCGGGCCCGGCATCCGCCGCCATCCCGCCAGCTGGAGCCACGCGGTCGCCGCCATGTCGCTGCTCGCTGTGATCGGCGCGAACTGGGGCTGGCGACTGCTTCATGGCGAAGCCGCAATCCTGCCGTGGGGCCTGCTGCTGTCGGCAGGCGGTCTCGTGCTGGTCGGGATCGCAGGCTGGCAAGGCGGGCGGCTGGTGTTCGAACATGGCATCGGGATCATTGTCGATGACGGATCGAAGGAAGAGCCGCCACCGGAGCTTCCGCGCGTGACATGACGCCCGGCTCGCGCAGCCAGAGGGGCAGCGCGTCGGCATCCAGCACCGGCTTTGCCAGCACCAGATAAAGCACCGCCGCCGCCGCAGCGATGATCGCGGCGACCATCATCCTGATCCGCAGCGTCGGTGCCTGCGCGCCCTCGTCGGCGAGATGGGTGAGGACATAGGCATATTGGACGTGCACGATCACCAGCACGGTCACCGCAGCCAGCTTGGCGAACATCCACGGATGCAGCGCATCGCTGACGAACAACAGCGCGGTCCCCGCTGCGACGGCGACAAAGGCGGCAGGCGAGACCACGCCCATATAGGCAAACCGGCTCGCCATGCGGATGCGGGCAAAGTCCTGCGCGTCGCGCACCGCCGCGTGCCCGGCCAGCAGCGCGGCGAGATAGAGCAGCCCGGCGATCCAGATGGAGATCCCGGCGATGTGGACGAATTTCAGCCACAGCATCGCCTAGCCCGCAAGCCTGCCGCGCGCTTGCTGCGCCAGCCGCGCCAAAGGGGGCCATGCCGCGGCAACCGTCAGAGGCAGGCTGCCGACCCACATCAACAGACCGGCCATCTGCTGATCGGCCAGCACGCCGATCCCGTAACGCGCGGTGGTCAGGTAATGCGGGACATAGAGCGCGCCCGGCGCGAAAGTCAGCACCGCGCCCAGCATCCCCATCTGCATCACCATCGCGGCGATGACGAAGAACACGGTGGTCGGCGCTTGATCGTCCTGCCCCAGCGCTCGCCACAATAGAACAGCGGATGCGAGCAGCGCGATCTGTCCGGCCCAATAGGCGGCATCGTGCGACAGGGCCAGGTCATAGGCGACGGGCAGGTGCCACAGCCAGAACGCGCCGAGATGGCACAGGAACGCGGGCACCAGCGGCACCCGCTCGATCTTCAACGCCCCTGCCAGCAGCGGCGCAGCACCGAACACGATCACCAGATGATGCACGGTGCGCGCCGAGAACAGTCCCGCGCTCAAGCCGCACAGGGGCGAGACATAGGCCAGTGCCAGCAGGCCAAGCCCGATCCGCACGCCCGTGCCTTGCCGCCGCAGCGCCCAGCCGGACAGGGCCAGCGCCGCCAGCACCATCGGATCGAGGTTCCAGGCAGCCGCGATCGCCTCCGGCTGCGGCGCGGGGCCGCAATAGGGAATGGCCGGCGTCATTGCCCCGCGCCGCGCCGATCAGCGCCGCCTGAGCGCCAGCCCGGCCGCGCCGGCCGCCAGTGCGACGCCCGCGAGTGCGGTGAAAGGATTGCTCCGAACGGCCGTATAAAGGCTCGTCCGTCGCATCGACTGATCGCCGTATACCTCGCCGCGACCTCCGCCGGTCTCGAACCCGCCATCCTCGGGGCGCTTGGGACGGTCCTTGTCGAGCGCGGTCTTGAAGAAGGCTGCCGCAAACACCTGATCGGACAGGTTGGGAAACAGCGTGGCGAACAGGGTCATCGCCCGGCCTGCTCCGCCGATGATCATGTCGCGGGTGGGATGTTCGGCCGCGCGGCAGATCGCCTTGGCTACGATGTCCGGGGAATAGACCGGCGGCGGAACCTTGGAGCGGCCGTCCATCTGGTTCAGCGCGTGTTCGCCGAACGGGGTGTTGATCCCCGAAGGCTGGATCAGCGTCACCGAAACCGGGGCCTTTTCGTGGATCAGTTCGAGCCGCAGGGAATCGATGTAGCCCTTCACCGCAAACTTGCTTGCCGTGTAGGATGACAGCACCGGAGCGGGCATCTGCGAGGAGATCGAACCGGTGGTGATCAGCGCCCCGCCGCGCTGTTTCAGATGGGGCAGGGCTTCGGTCGCACAGTGAACCACCCCCCAGTAATTGGTGTCGAACAGCTGGCGGTGGTCTTCGTCCGAAAGTTCTTCAAGCTTGGCATAGACACCGACGCCCGCATTGCTGACCCAGGTATCGAACCCGCCGTGGCGTTCGATCACGGTCTGCACCGCAGCTTTGACCTCGTCACGGTTGCCAACATCGGCGCTGATCGTATCGCACTTGCCGCCCTCGCTGCGGATCTGCCGGGCGGCAGCCTCGAGGCCCTCATCGCTCCGGGCGATGATCACGACGTTCGCACCGCGCTCCGCCGCCATGCGTGCAGTTGCAAGGCCAATCCCTGAAGAGCCGCCGGTGATGACGATGGTCTGCTGGTCGAGGGGCTTCAGGTTCATTCGGCTGCTCCGTCAGGTTGAGGGTTGATCGTGCCGATGGTGCCCGATTGCGCGCCTTCGCCGACTTAACTGGGCTATTGTCCGGGCTGAGCCGTGCCGGAGCCGCTACGGTCGCCGTCGGCGCTGTCCGGTTTCACTGCGAGAGGCTCAAGCCGCCACAATGCGCCGGGGCCGGGCTCCTTGGTGTTGGTGAGCACCCAGATGGCCCCGTCCGGCCCTTGCTCGATTTCGCGGATACGGGTGTTCATCGGGATGAATTCGACCCCCGCCACCTCGCCGCCGTCAAGATCCACGCGCTCGATCCCGCCCGCCGACAGCGCGCCGAACAGGATGTCGCCGCGCCAATCGGGAAACAGGTCGCCGGTGTAGACGATCATCCCCGACGGCGATCGCACCGGGCTCCAGTAATGCTCGGCGCCCTTGAACTGCGGATACTGCTCGGGATCGGGGATGTCGGTGCCGTCGTAGTTGATGCCCTTGCTGACCACCGGCCAACCATAGTTGCCGCCGCGCTCGACCCGGTTGAGCTCGTCACCGCCCAGCGGCCCCATTTCGGCCACCCACAGCGCGCCACTTGCAGTGTCGACCGCAGCAGCCTCGATATTGCGATGGCCCCAGGACCAGATCGCCGGATCCCGCCCGTCCTGCCCGACGAAGGGGTTGTCCTGCGGGATCGAACCGTCGTCGTTCAGCCGCACCACCGTGCCCAGCGTGTTCGAGAGATCCTGCGCGGGCGCAAACTGGAAGCGTTCGCCAAGCGCCAGAAACAGCATCCCGTCCCGCCCGAACACGATGCGGTTGCCGAAATGCATTGCGCCCGAGACCTTGGGCTGCTGCCGCCAGATCACCTCGAAGCCCTCGATCCCGCCGTCGGTCAACCGCCCGCGGCCCAGCGCGGTGCCGGCGGTGCCGCCTTCGCCGGGTTCGGCAAAGGTGAGGTAGATCATCCGGTTGCTGGCGAACTGCGGGTGCAACGCCACGTCCATCAGCCCGCCCTGATCCTCGGCGAGCACTTCGGGGGTCCCCGCGAGCGGCGCGGAAATGGTGCCATCCGCCGCGACGATCACCAGATTGCCCGGCTTTTCGGTGACGAGCATCCGGCCATCGGGCAGGAATGCGAGCGCCCAGGGCGAATTCAGGCCCTCGGCCACCTTGCGCACCGAGACGACGGCATCTTCGGTCGCCACCGAATCCACCTGATCGGCCGGCTGGGCATGGGCGGAACAAGCAAGGCTGGCGAGGATAAGCGGGCTGGCAGCGATGGCCCTGCCGGAAAGTCGTGCGATCATGTGCAGCTCCTGTCGGCGCATCCGAGCGCGCCGTCGCGATTGCCCCGTCGTGCACTATTCGATGAACCGGGCCGGGGTTCCGTCCGCCTCCGGAGCCTGCCCCTCCATGGCCACGATCGGCCGCAGGTCAGGCGAGCAGCGATGCGCCTGCGAAAACCACCGCGGAAAGACTGAAGGCGAGGGCGGCGATCATCAGCAGGCCGTCGCGCACCAGCAAGGCCAATCCGAAGGCCGCGATCGCCAGCATCGGCGCGGTGCTGCCGAAGGGCACGAGTTCGAGCGGTGGCACGGTGAGGCACAGGGCCATGACAATCACCGCTGCGATGCGCGGCCACGGCTGCCGGACGAACCGCGTCAACCGGCCGTGGAACCACTGGTCCAGTCGCGCAGCGAAGGGATTGAGCTTGTCCGCGGCCTTGTGCAGCTTGTCGGCCGAAACGGCGCGGTGCTGGATGAACTGCGGCAGCCAGAGGTGGTCCTTGTCGAGCAGCAATTGCAGCGCGACCACTGCAAGGATCACCGCCAGAAAGGTCGGCAGGCCGGGAATCCCGCCGACCGGGGTGATCTCGATCAGCGCCGGGATCAGCAGCGCCGGGCCATAGGAACGGTCTCCGATCGCGTCGAGCACGTCGCCGATGGTGACCCTGTCGTGCCGGTCGGCCGTGCGGCGCAGCATGTTCAGGATGTCGCAGACCGAATGGATCGCTTCGCGGTCCGGTCGGGATGCGGTGTCGTTCATGGCGCCCCCTACCGGATGATCCGTTCGAGCGTGCCGTATCTTTCCCTGATCGGTCCGCGCGGGATGGCCAGCATCGCGATCGCGAGGCCGGCGAAGATGCTGATCCCGATGTGCAGCCCGTCGCCATCGAACAGGAACGGCGCGGCGGCCAGCGCCAGCCCGAGCGGCACCAGCGCGAAGCGGGCCGCGCGGCAGACTTCCGCCGCAGCCACCGCCAGCACGGTCAGCACCAGCGCGCCGAGCAGGTGATCGGCATCCGCCATCGCGCCGCTCGCCCCGATGGTGAGACGGGTGAACAGGAAGGACAGGCCGATGACGCCTGCCACCAGCAGGTTCCACGGCAGGTTCACCCCGCCGGTCCACATGTCCTTGAGGACTGCGCCGGGACTGCGCTCGAATTCGTGTTCGACCGGGGTCAGCCTGTCGCCCTCGTCCGCGTCGGCATCCCCGAAAAGCAGGACGCGCAGCAGACTCCGCCCCGCCTTCTTCCGGCGGCTGAGGAAGCTGATGCTCGCCGCCAGTTCGTCGATCGAATAGGGAATCTGCACCAGCATCGCCGCCGCGCCGATCAGCGCCAGCGTGCTCCAGGTGCCGATCACGATCGGCTGGATGATGATGAAGCCGATCGAGACGATCCCCAGCGGCACGATCAGCAACCCGAAGGCCAGCACCAGCCACGGCATCGTCCGCCACCGCGCCCGGCCGCCGACGATGCCGGTCAGGATCTCGATCATGTAAACGAAGGCACCCACGGCCGCATCGGGCACGGGCCAGGCTTGCGAGACGCTGGAGGTGATGATCTCCTCGGTCCCGTTGCGCGGATCGGCGGCGCTCCCGGGGAAGAACGGCTCCCACACCCCGTCGATCTGCTCCATCTGGTAGGCGGCGAGATAGCGCGAGAACAACAGTCCGACGATCGCCAGCGCGATCACCGGCAGGCGCTGCGTCCAGGCCGAGGGGTTGAAGCTCCACCCCGGCGGGATTTCGGGAGGGCGGCCCCGCGCCGCCAGCCCCGGCCCCACCTCCGGCGGCGCGCACACCGCCATGCCGAAGATGAGGCCGCCGACCAGCGTGTCGGACAGGTAGGCGGCGGCGTTGGGGGTCACGAACAGCACCGGCAGCGCCATCACCAGCAGCCCGATCCCCGCCGCCGCCCAGCGCGCCGCGCCCAGCCGCCAGCTGAGCGACGCCGTGGCCGCGACCAGCAGCGCCGCACCCAGAACCACTTCGCCCGCAGCATAAAGCCGGTTGTCGATCCCGATCAGCGGCGGCTGTGTCATCAGCCAGAAGGCCAGACCGATATTGACGAAATGGGTCCAGCGCGTCGCCCGGTGCTGGCTGATCCGTTCGGCCTCGACTTCGCGGCGCAGCGCGTCGGGGTCAGCCGCGCCGGCCTGCGTCATCTCGTCCAGCCAGACCGGCGGCGTGATCCCGTTGCGCTTGTACCACGCCGCCGGATCGCGCTTCAGATTGGCGATCATCGCGGCGAGTTCGGTTTCGATCCGGCGTGCCGGTTGCCAGTCCAGCCAGCGCCGGGCGCGGGAGATGTCGAGCGCGTAGTGATCGTCCGCCATCCCGATCATGAAGGGCTGGATGAACGGCGCTTCGCCCTGATCGATGGCATCAGGGATCAGCGGCTCGGCGGCATCCTGTGCGGCGGCGCCCAGCTTGGCGAGCGGAGCGGGCAGGCGGATCGTGGCCCAGGCCTCGGCGCCGTGGATCAATTCGCCGATCCGGTCCTGCAAGGCCTGATAGCCGGGCGCGTCCGGCTCCCCGATCAGGATCTCCGCATCGGGCGGCAGGCTCGCGCGGCGCTCGACGGTGCGGCGCACGGCGTCGATCATGTCCTCGCGGTGCAGCATTGCCTGCCCCACATCGCGCGGCCCGGCGTAGAGATGCGACTGGAAGTCGCGCTCGTAGATCCGGGCGATCTGGTGCGCGAGGGTCGGCACGGCGCTGTGTTCATCATAGACCCCGGCAAGGCGCAGGATCGCGAAGGGCATCCGCGCCTCGCTGCGGATCAGATCCTCGACCTTTTTCTTCGAACGGGGATATTCCCACTGCGGATCGAAGGGCGTGTCCTCGTCGATCCGCTCTCCCGGCTCGGCGGGCGCGTGGACCAGCATGGTGCTGGCATAGATGAAGCGTTCGACCGCAAAGCCCTCCAGTGCGGAGAGCAAGTTGCGCGTACCTTCGACATTGACCGCATCGTAACGCGGATCGGGCTCGCCCGAGAAATCGAAGAAGGCGACAAGGTGGATGACGGCGGCGATGTCACGCCCATGCTCGCGCCTGACCAGGTCGAGGGCCTCCTCGATCGATCGCCGGGAGGTCACGTCGATTGCGACGACGACCTGCTCTCCATCCGGCTTCGCCATCTGGTCCAGCCCGACAACCCTGAAATCATCCGCCATTGCGACGGCAAGTGACCGACCGAGATTTCCACTCGCTCCGGTGATCAGGACGAGCGGCTTGGCTCCCTGTCCCTCGTCGGCCAATGATCAGCTCCCGCTCCGGCTTCTGTCACTCCCGAGAGTTGCAAGGGCAATCCCGACCCGCACTCTCCTGCATTAGGATTGGTGCCAAGACCGGCTCTCGAGGTGAATGGGTCGGCCTGATTGAAGCCCGTGATCGTGCCGAGGTTGGCCGATCATGAAATCCCTGAGGCGACGCAACGGCAACGTGCCTATGCCGCTTGTCCATCGCTGATCCGGAATGTCCGCTACAAGATTGCCGGTCTGTCGGTCAGCGGGATCGCCCCGCGGATGAGATCAAGCTGATCCGCAATCATGGCACGGGCCGATGGTTTGAAGGCTGTGCACATGCCAGTGGAAAAGCTGTCCACATCCAGCGGCCGCCTTGCGCCCGAAATCGGCTAGAATCATGATGCTGAGATTGAGACCACGAGATGGCACCACAGCATGGTGCCACGGGGTTTTGGCTCGCAGGAAAATCTAATCAATTTCCCGTGCTTTAATCTGAAGAATTTTCTGGCTGGGGCGGAAGGATTCGAACCTTCGCATGGCGGTACCAAAAACCGCTGCCTTACCGCTTGGCTACGCCCCAGCAAGAGGCGCGTCCTATAGCGGCTGAAATCAGGATGTGAAGGGGGCGATGGCGGGTAATCTTCGCCCCCTTCGGCCCGGTCAGACGGGAGGACTGGTCACCAGGCGCTTGCCTGCGAAATCGGCCGCCGAGTGGCGCTCGCGCAGCTGGGTGTCCTCCTCGCCCCACACCTTGTTGACGATCCGCCCGCGCTGGACTGCGGGCCGCGCGCCGATCTCCGCCACCCAGCGGGCGACGTTGGTGTATTCGTCGATGCTCAGGAAGGTCTTGGCGTCGTTGTAGATCTGCCCCGCCACGAAGGGCGCGAGCCAGGGGAAGTTGGCGATGTCGGCGAGAGTGAATTCGTCACCGGCAAGGAAGCGGCTCTCGGCCAGCCGCTTGTCGGCGACGTCGAAGATCCGCTTGGTTTCCATCGCGTAGCGGTTGATGGGGTATTCGTACTTCTCGGGCGCATAGGCGTAGAAATGGCCGAAGCCGCCGCCGATGAACGGCCCGCTGGCGACCTGCCAGAACACCCAGCTCAGCACCTCGGCGCGCTTGGCGGGATCGATGGGGAGGAAAATCCCGAACTTCTCGGCCAGGTGGACGAGGATCGCGCCGCTTTCGAATACGCGGAAGGGCGCGGCGGGATCGCTCTTGTCGAGCAGGGCGGGGATCTTCGAGTTGGGGTTCACGCCGACAAAGCCGCTGGTGAACTGCTCGCCTTCGCCGATGTTGATCGTCCAGGCGTCATATTCGGCACCCGTGTGCCCGGCTTCGAGCAATTCCTCGAGCATGATCGTCGCCTTCACCCCGTTGGGCGTCGCGAGCGAATAGAGCTGGAAGGGGTTGTCGCCTTCGGGCAGCGCCTTGTCCTCGCGCGCGCCCGCGGTCGGGCGGTTGATGCTGGCGAAGCGGCCGCCCGAGACGGTGTCGGCGCTCCAGACGGCGGGCGGGGTATAGGTGGCATCTGCCATGGCAAACTCTCCTTCTGGCGCAGCACCGGTGCGCGCCGTCGTGACAGCCAAGCTGGCGCGCGCAGGGGCGCGGTTCAAGATGGAACATTCCTGCGCCAGCGCGCATTTCGCTTGTCCATGGAAAAGCTTGTCTATGTTGACGACAGCCTGCCCGGGATCACCCGGCGGCGGGCGGGGAAGGGCTGGGCCTATCACGATCCTTCGGGCAATCTGATCCGCGATCCGCGCGAGAAGCGGCGGCTCAATGCCATCGCGCTGCCGCCCGCCTATACCGACGCGTGGTTCTGCCCGGCCGAGAACGGCCACATCCTCGCCACCGGCTACGATGATGCGGGGCGCAAGCAGTACCGCTATCACCCCGATTTCCGCAGCGCCCAGGAGAGCGCCAAATACGACGCCTGCGCCGCCTTCGGCCGGCGCCTGCCGCTGGTGCGCAAGCGGGTGGAGGAAGATCTATCCGGGCGCGGCGTGCCGCGCGAGACGGCGCTGGCGGCGGTCGTGCGGCTGCTCGACCTCTCGGCGATCCGGATCGGCAATGCGCATTACGCCCGCACCAATGACAGCTACGGCGCGACCACCCTGCTCAGCCACCATGCCGAGATCGGCCGCCGCAAGCTCGCGCTGCATTTTGTCGGCAAGGGCGGGAAGGAGCACGATCTTGAGGTCGAGGACGCAGACCTTGCCGAGGCCGTGCGGCGGATGGAGGAGCTGGAGGAGGAAGCGGGCGATCACCTGTTCCGCTACGCGGACGACGAGGGCACCGTGCGCCCCGTCACTGCCGGGGACGTCAACGCCTACCTGCGCGAGACCATGGGCGAAGATTTCACCGCCAAGCACTTCCGCACCTTCCACGCGAGCAGCCTCGCCTTCGAGCGGCTTGCGACCGGCGAGGGGCGGGTGAAGCTGGGCGAGATGCTCGAACACGTCGCCGAGCACCTCGGCAACACCCCCGCGATCGCGCGCAAGTCCTATATCCACCCCGCGCTGATCGCGCGGATCGAGGGGCAGGAGGAATGGCGCCGGGGGCTGAAGCTGCCGCGCCAGACCCGCTGGCTCAGCCGGGCCGAGCGGGGCCTCATTGCCTTTCTGGAAGAATGCGGTAGCGCGGGCGACTATCTGGGCGGCGTGCAGAGCTAGGCAGCGCGGGACACGCGCGTTATGCCCGCGCCCAGCAGGAGATGCCGCAGCGATGACCGAGGCCCACCCCTTCTTCGACATGCACGAACACGGCTTCGTGCGCGTCGCCACCGCGACACCGTGCAGCCGCACCGCCGATGTCCCGTTCAACACCGCGGGCGTGCTGGCCGAGGCGCGCAATGCCCACGCGGCGCATGTCGATCTGGTGGTCTACCCCGAGCTGACGCTGTCCTCCTACGCGATCGACGACCTGCTGCTCCAGAACGCGCTGATCGAGCGGGTCGAGGCGGGGCTGGCAGAAGTGGTCGCGGGGTCGGCCGACCTCACCCCGGTGCTGGTCATCGGCGCGCCGGTGCGCCGCGCCGACAAGCTCTACAATTGCGCGGTGGTGATTGCGCGGGGGCAGATCCTCGGCGTGGTGCCCAAAAGCTTCCTCCCCAACTACCGCGAGTTCTACGAGAAGCGCCACTTCGCCCACGGGCGCGGGTGCACCGACATGTGGATCACGCTTGCGGGCGAGGAGGTGCCCTTCGGCACCGACCTCGTCTTCGCCGCCGCCAATCTCCCCGGCTTCCGCTTCGGGGTCGAGATCTGCGAGGATTTCTGGGCGCCCGTCCCGCCGGGCATGCAGGCCGCGCTCGCCGGCGCGCTGATCCTGTGCAACCTCTCGGCCTCGCCCGTCACCATCGGGCGCGCCGACGACCGGCACCTGCACGCGCGCTCGTCGGCCAGCCGCGCCATCGCGGCCTACGTCTATTCGGCGAGCGGGCACGGCGAGAGCACCACCGACCTTTCGTGGGACGGGCAGGGCATGGTCTACGAGATGGGCAGTCTGATCGCCCAGTCCGAACGCTTCGACCGCAGCGGCGAGCTCTGCATCGTCGATATCGACACCGAGAAGCTCGCCGCCGAGCGGATGCGCAACCAGACCTTCGCCGATGCGGCGGAGTGGGCATGGAACCCTGCGGATGCCTACCGCCGTGTCGAGTTCGAGCATGCCTATGCAGCGGGCGATATCGGCCTCCAGCGCCCCGTCGCGCGCTTCCCCTTCGTGCCCGACCGGCCCGAAAAGCTCGACGAGGATTGCTACGAGGCGTTCAACATCCAGGTCGATGCGCTGATGCGGCGCATGCAGTCGACCGGAAGCAAGTCGCTGGTGATCGGCATTTCGGGCGGGCTCGACAGCACCCACGCGCTGATCGTCGCCGCCAAGGCCTGCGACCGGCTCGGCCTGCCGCGCAGCACCATCCGCGGCTACACCATGCCCGGCTTCGGCACCTCGGAGGGCACGAAATCGAACGCCCACCGGCTGATGGCGGCGCTCGAGATCACCGCGGGCGAGATCGACATCCGTCCCGCTGCGCAGAAGATGCTGGAAGACATCGGCCATCCCTTCGCCAATGGCGAGCCGGTGCACGACGTGACCTTCGAGAACGTGCAGGCGGGGCTGCGCACCGACTACCTGTTCCGCCTCGCCGGGCAGCACAAGGGCTTCGTGGTCGGCACCGGAGACCTTTCCGAGCTGGCGCTCGGCTGGTGCACCTACGGGGTGGGCGATCACATGAGCCACTACGGCGTCAATGCGGGGGTGCCCAAGACGCTGATCCAGTATCTCATCCGCTGGGTGATCGCCACGGGCCAGTTCTGCGAGGAATGCGCCGCGGTGCTGGACGGCGTGCTCGACACCGAGATCAGCCCCGAACTGGTGCCGCCGGGCACCGACGGGCAGATGCAGTCGACCGAAAGCCTGATCGGGCCTTACGAATTGAACGACTTCTTCCTCCACCACATCATCCGCTTCGGCCAGCGCCCCTCCAAGGTCGCCTTCCTCGCCTGGCATGCGTGGAAGGAGGCGGGCGCGGGGATGTGGCCGGCGGGCTTCCCGGCAGGCGCAAGGAACGCCTACGACCTTGCCACCATCGCCCGCTGGCTCGACCGGTTCTGCGCGCGTTTCTTCGGCTTCTCGCAATTCAAGCGCTCGGCGCTGCCCAACGGGCCGAAGGTGTCCTCGGCGGGAGCCCTCTCCCCGCGGGGCGACTGGCGCGCGCCGTCGGATGCAGTGGCGACCGTGTGGCGCGAGGAGCTGCGCGCCGGACTGCCTGCGGACATAGCCGAGGCTCTGGCGGCAATCCCCTGATGTAATGCCCGGCAACCTCCCCCTCTCCGCGCTCGGGATCATGCTGTTCTGCAATGTCGCCTGGGCGATGAACATCGTGGTCAGCAAGATCGCCGTGGCAACGCTCGACCTGCCGCCGCTGTTCTACACCGTGCTGCGCTCGGCCACGGTGGTGGCGGTGCTGCTGCCGCTGCTGCTGCGCGGACGGCCCGAGCGCCTGCCGCTGGTGCTGCTGATCGGCTTTGCGATCACCGGGGGGAGCTTCGGGCTGCAATTCATCGGGCTCCAGACCGCGAGCCCTTCGGCGGTGGGGATCGTCAACCTTTCGGGCGCGCCGCTGACCGTGCTGTTCGCGATCCTGTTCCTGGGCGAGGAGGTGCGCTGGCGGCGCGGGATCGGGATGGCGCTGGCGCTCGGCGGCGTGGGCCTGGCGATCGGCGCGCCGTCCGAGGCGGGCGACCCGGTGGGCCTCGGCTTTGCTTTTGCCGGCGTGTTCGTCGGCGCCTTCGCCTCGGTCTTCGTCAAGCGGCTCGATATCGGCGCGGCGCGCTTGCAGGCCTGGGCGGGGGTGGCCTCGCTGCTCGTCATGCTGCCCGCGACGCTGACCTTGGAAACCGGGCAGATCGCCGCCGTCGCGGCCGCGCCGCTCGCGGTGGCGGGCTGCGTGCTGTTTGCCGGGGTGATCGTCTCGGTCGGCGGGCATTCGGCCTATTTCATGCTGTTCCAGCGCTATGACGCGAACCTCATCGTGCCTTTGACGCTGCTCACCCCGCTGCTCACCATCGGTTTCGGGACCTGGCTGACGGGCGACGAGATCGGCTGGCCGCTGATCGTCGGCGGGACGATGGCGTTGGCCGGGGTGGCGATCATCGTCATCCGTCCGACCCGGACGCTGTTCAAGCCGCGGCTGGTGCGTCCCGAAAGCTGACAAGCAAAGGGCCGGCGCACCCCTGGGTGCACCGGCCCTGTCTGCCGTTCGGCGCAGGTCAGCCGCGGTCGAGCGACAGGCGGCCCGGGCCGAAGGCGGCGAGCTGGAACATGCCGCCAGCGATCGCGAGGTTCTTGAGGAAGCTCGTGAACTGCATCTGGTCGGCGAAATCGGCGTGGAAGATCGCCGCGGCGAGGATGCTGAACACGCCGAGCGCGATCGCCGCCGCACGGGTGCGGTAGCCCGCGATCAGCAGCCCTGCGCCGACCACTTCGAGCGCGACGGTGGCGTAGGTGATGCCGGTCGCAAAGGGCAGGCCGACGCTGGCGATGTAGCCCGCTGTGCCATCGATTGCGGCCAGCTTGCCGAGGCCGGCGATCAGGAACAGGCCGGCCAGCAGCAGCCGCGCGCCGAGCGCGACGGCGTCCTGCGTCGAGGTTGCAGCCGAAGCTTGCGGGAGGGTAGCAGTGATGTCGTTCATGATGGTTCTCCTGGGGAGGAAGGTTGAGAGGAGGGGAGGAGGAAGGGGTGGGCGGGGGACGGTGCGACCCTCGTCGGCCGCCCCCCGTCCATGAGGCCGCCGGTCAGGCGGCAAGCTTCAGCGCGGCATCCTTGGCAGCGGCGATCTTCGCCTCGCCACCCGCGCCCATGATGCCGTCGGCCGCAACGATTTCGACATCGGTGATCCCGAGGAAGCCGAGGAAGAAGGTCAGCCAGCGGCTCATGAAGTCGATGTCGGCACCGACCGGGGTGCCGCCGCTTGCAATCGCGAGGTAGGCCTTCTTGCCCCCCAGCAGGCCTTCCGGGCCATTGGCGGTGTACTGGAAAGTGGTGCCGGCACGCGCCACCAGATCGGCCCAGGCCTTGAGCGTGGCGGGCGGGCCGAAGTTGTAGACGGGCGAGGCGATGACGATGGTGTCGGCGGCCTGCAATTCGGCGATCAGCGTATCGGCGATGGCCGCGGGCTCGGCCTGCTCCGGGGTACGCTCGGCCGCCGGGGTGAGGTTCGCGGCGAAGCGCTCGGCGCTGACATAGGGCAGGTCGTTCGCGGCCAGATCGCGGGTGGTGACCCCCGCGCCGGTCTTGGCGGCAAGGCCCTGGACGATGCTCTGGCCGAGCTGGCGCGAGACGCTTTCGGCGTTCGAACGGATGCTGGCGGTGACGAAGAGAATGTTGCTCATTGGGGGATGCTCCTTTGGAAGGTGGAGAGGGGGTGGAGCCGGCCGGCGAGGGGGAGAGAGGGGAGAGAGCCGGCCGGCTCCGAGGGGGTTGGGGTTACGCCGCGTCGACCAGCACGACCTCGCTGTCTTCCACGGCCGTGATCGTCACCGATTCCTGCCCGGTGATCGCCACGCCGTCGCGGGCATTGGCCTCGATCGTCTCGATCCGCACCTTGCCGGTGGCAGGCACGAGGTAGAGGTGGCGGTCGGCCGAGCGCGGCGTGTAGGTCACGCTCTCGCCCGCCTTGATCGTGGCGCCCAGCACCCGGGCATCGGCACGGATGGGCAGGGCATCATCGTCATTCGCCACGCCGCTCGCGAGCGGCACGAAGGCACCCGCGCGGTCGTCCTTGGGGAACTGGCGCGCGCCCCAGCTCGGCTGGCCACCGCGGGCATCGGGGATGATCCAGATCTGGAAGATCCGGGTTTCCTCGTCCTCGAGGTTGTATTCCGAGTGGGTGACGCCGCTGCCGGCACTCATCACCTGCACGTCGCCCGCTTCGGTGCGGCCCTGGTTGCCCATGCTGTCGCGGTGCGTGATCGCCCCGGCGCGGACATAGGTGATGATCTCCATGTCGCTGTGGGGGTGCGGCGGGAAGCCCGACTTCGAAGCGATCGCGTCGTCGTTCCAGACCCGCAGGGCGCCCCAGTGGACGCGGGCCGGATCGTGATAGCTCGCAAAGGAGAAGTGGTGGCGGGCATCGAGCCAGCCGTGGTTGGCGGCGCCGAGGGTGTTGAAGGGACGCAATTCGATCATGGCGTGTCTCCTGTCTTGATGGGGCGGAGATAGGCGACCAGCGGCGTGCGGATAAGTGGGATAAAACTTGCCAAAATGTTCGGATTATCCGAACAAGTGCGCCATGAAGCTCGGCGAACCCACTCTCGACCAACTGCGGCTCTTCATCGCCGTGGCCGAACACGGCAGTTTCGGCGGCGCGGCCAAGGCGACGGGCCGTGCGGTCTCGGCGGTGTCCTACGGCATCGCGCAACTGGAGGCGCAGCTTGCGCTCAGCCTGTTCGACCGCGAGGGCTCGCGTCGCCCGGTGCTCACGCAGGCGGGCGAGGGCTTGCTGGCCGAGGCGCGCAGCATTGCCGACGGGGTCGATGCGCTGCTGGCGAAGACGCGCTCGCTCCATGCCGGGCAGGAGCCGTCGCTGACGCTGGTGGTCGACGTGATGGTGCCGGGCGATGTCACCGCGCATGTGCTCGGCGAGTTCCGGCGGATGTTCCCGACCTGCGCTCTCACCCTGCGGATCGAGGGCCTCGGCGCGGTTGCGGCCTGCGTGATCAACGCAGGGTCGGATCTCGCCATCGGCGGCCCGGTGATCGGCGATCAGCCCGCGCTCGAACGGCAGGCGGTGGGGGAGGTCGAGCTGATTCCGGTTGCCGCGCCCTCGCACCCGCTGGCGCAACCCGGGATCCTGCCGGGGGAAAGCCGTCGCCACCTCCAGCTGGTGCTGACCGACCGCTCACCGCTCACCGAGGGCCGCGAGTTCTCGGTGCTGAGCCCGCTGACCTGGCGGCTGGGGGATCTGGGCGCAAAGCACTCGCTGCTCAAGGAGGGGCTGGGCTGGGGCAACATGCCGCGCGGCATGGTGGCGGGCGATCTGGCGGCGGGAACGCTGGTCGAGCTCGACCTGCCCGAGAAGCCGGGCGACCGCTATGGCCTCTCCGCATTGTGGCGGCGCGACACGCGGCTGGGGCCTGCGGCGAGCTGGCTGGTCGATGCGTTCAGGGAAGGGCTCGCCGCTTGCCCATCTCCCCCGTCCCCGGCTTGACCCGGGACCATGCTGTTCCCGGAAGGCAGCATGACCCCGGATCAGATCCGGGGCGGGGGATCACAGATCGAACACCTCGTCCCCACCGGCACGGGCCGCCCGCAGGGCTGGCAGCGGGTATGGGTGCCCTGCGCAAGGCCGTGGCCGAGGCTCACGCGCTCGTCGAAGACGAAGCATTCGCCCTGCCACAGGCTTTGTTCTTCGGGCACTTGCTCGAGATATTTGAGAATGCCTCCGCGCAGATGATAGACCTCGTCGATCCCCTCGGCGCGCAGGAACGAAGTCGATTTCTCGCAGCGGATGCCGCCGGTGCAGAACATCGCGACCTTTTTCTTGCCTTCGAGCAGCGCCCCGCGGTTGGCGCGGAACCAGGCGGGAAAGTCGCGGAAGCTTGGTGTTGCCGGGTCGACTGCCCCGGCAAAGCTTCCGATCGCGACCTCGTAATCGTTGCGCGTGTCGATCACGAGGGTGTCGGGATCGGCGATCAGCGCGTTCCAGTCGGCAGGATCGACATAGGTGCCGACGCTAAGGGTCGGGTCGATATCGGGCTGCCCCATGGTGACGATCTCGCGCTTTACCCGCACCTTCAGCTTGCCGAAGGGCATGACGGGCGCGTTCGAGAACTTCACGTCGAGCTCCGCGCAGCCCGGCAGCGCGCGGATGTGGGCGAGGACGGCGTTCAGGCTCTCGGGCGCGCCCGCGATCGTCCCGTTGATCCCCTCGCGCGCGAGCAGCAGGGTGCCTTTCACGCCTGCGCCCTCGCACCCCGCGACCAGCGCGGCCTGCAAGGCGTGAGGATCGTCGAGCCGCGTGAACTGGTAGAGCGCAGCGACGCGGATCGGCGCTGCAATCAAACCCGCATCACCCAGCCGTGGGTGTCGGCGATCCGGCCGGTCTGGATGCCGACGAGCGTCTCGCGCAGGGCCGCGGTGGTCTGGCCGATGCCGCCTGCGCCGATGGAGAATGCGCCCTCGGGCCCGGTGACCTTGCCGACCGCGGTGACGACCGCCGCCGTGCCGCAGGCCATGACCTCGATCAGCTTGCCGCTCGCCGCATCATCGCGCCACTGGTCGATCGAATAGGGGGCCTCGGAGACGGTGAGGCCCTGCTCCTCGAGCAGCGTGATCAGCGAATTGCGGGTGATGCCGGGCAGGATCGTGCCGGTCAGCGGCGGGGTGATGACGGTGCCGTCGGCGAAGACGAAGAACAGGTTCATGCCGCCCAGCTCCTCGACCCACTTGCGCTCGGTCGCATCGAGGAACAGCACCTGGTCATGGCCCATCGCGAAGGCCTGTCCGGTGGGGACGAGGCTCGCGGCGTAATTGCCCCCGCACTTGGCCGCGCCCGTCCCGCCGGGGGCAGCGCGGCTGTATTCGGAGATCCAGATGCTGACCCCCTTTGCACCCGATTTGAAGTAGTTGCCGGCCGGACTTGCGATGACGATGAACTTGTACTGCTTGGCCGGGCGCACGCCGAGGAAGGCCTCGGTCGCGATCATGAAGGGCCGCAGGTAGAGCGAGCCGCCGTCGACCGCCGGATACCAGTTGCCATCGACTTCCAGCAGCGCGCGGATGGCGCCGATGAAGGTCTCCTCAGGCAGCGCGGGCATGGCGAGCCGCTCGGCCGAGGCGTTGAAGCGCGCGGCGTTGGCCTCGGGACGGAACAGCCCGAGCGCGCCGTCGGGGTGGCGATAGGCCTTGAGGCCCTCGAAGATCTCCTGCGCGTAGTGCAGCACGCTCGCCGCCGGATCGAGCGGGATCGGCTGGCGCGGGCCCAGCACCGGGGTCTGCCAGCCACCCAGCGCCTCGTCATAGTCGACCACCACCATGTGATCGGTGAAGACGGTGCCGAAGCCCGGGTCGGCGATCAGGCTCTCGCGGGTGGCGTCAGGTGTGGGTGCGGGGTGGGGCAGGCGGGTGACGTGCATGGAATGCGCCTAATCCTGCGAGAGGCACAGGGCAAGATCAGTGTTGGGCTGCCATCCAGCGATAGTGGGGAGCACTGGATCGGTCGCGCAGCGACCGCGAGGCCACGCGGCCGAGCCGCAGGCGCTCCGAAGCGAAGCGAAGGAAACAGCGCCGAGGACGGAGGCGCGGAGGCGCCTCCGCAAAAGAACACCGGGCCGCAGGCCCGCCAGCGCACGGCGCGAGCCGCAGCGGGTCCGAAGCGAAGCGGAGGACGTCTAGCGAGGACGGAGGCGCGGAGGCGCCTCCGCAACACACAAATGAAAAGGGCGTTTCCTGCCCGTCGGAGGAAACGCCCTTGACATGGTCAGCGGCCGGAAGTGCCGCTCACGTAGCCTTACTCTGGCAGAGGATTACCGAGTATGCTCCGTAGGGATCTTCACCGACCTCGCTACTGAACCATGAGACATCGGATCACCTCCTTTCGCGCTTGTGAGCCAGACCCCGCGTATCACCGGGGGCCGAGAGCCGCGTTCGCCGCTGGCCTCGGGTGCAATGTGAGTCATCGCGGGGTCTTCCACAAGACTTGAAATAATCTTTTCCGGCGTCATAATCACGCCTCGCCGCGCAAAGAACGCAGGCTGGCCGCCCGGGGGAGACCTCGGGCGTTTTTCGTTTCCGGCGCGGCTGTGGACAGGCTGGGGGCAAGCCTGTGGATATTAATGTATGGAATCGGGTGAGGGGTTACCCCCTGCAATCCTCGATCACACGGCTGACCTCGGCATGGCTGGGGAGGATCAGCGGTGCAACCCCGAACACCTCGACAGCAAAGCGGCCCTTTGAAAGGGCCATCGCATCGAGCAACGGATCGGATACCGTCAGGGCAGCAATGGCATTCCGACTTGCTGCCCGTGCCGTCAGCGTGCGCTGTTCCGTCTCGGCGCGGATGGTCATCTGCACGGGGTCTGACGGCGGGCGGCCATTGCGGATCAAGAGGATTTGCGGCCCCTGGGGCTCAAACACGCAGGTCACATCAAGAAGATCATCGTCCCCCTGAGAAAACAGCGCGCGTTTGCCCCTTCCCTCGCCATAATCGATGTAGCGCCACGCGCCCGGTGTCAGCGGGGCATCCATCCAGTCGGCGCTGGGCGGTGCCTGATCGATCATCTGGGGTGCGATCATCAGCGGTTGCGGCGCAGGCGATGCTACCGGGCGCGGCGGCGCGACCGGCGGCACCTTGGCGGCGGGCGCGCAGGCGGCAAGGGCGAGCGTCAGGGCGAGGAGGGGAAGTCCGGCTTTCATGCCCGCACTTTGCGCGCTAGGGCCTCGTCTTGTCCATGCCCGACCACCCATCCCGTCCCCCGAAAGTGCCCAAGCGCCGCGTCGATCAGCTTCTGGTCGAGCGCGGGCTCGCCGAGAGCCGCGCGCGGGCGCAGGCGCTGGTGATGGCGGGGCTGGTATTCGCGGGCGAGACCAAGATCGACAAGCCCGGCCATCAGCTGGCCGAGGACGCCGCGCTCGATGTGCGCGGGCGCGATCATCCCTGGGTCAGCCGCGGCGGGATCAAGCTCGCCCACGCGATCGAACATTTCGGGCTCGACCCGGCAGGTGCGGTGGCGATGGATATCGGCTCGTCCACCGGGGGCTTCACCGATGTGCTGCTGACGAACGGGGCGGCGCACGTTTTCTGCGTCGACAGCGGCACCAACCAGCTCGCGTGGAAATTGCGCGAGGACCCGCGGGTGACCGTGCTCGAACAGCTCTCCGCGCGGCTGCTGACGGCGGAGCACATAAACCGCCCCTGCAACTGGGTGGTGTGCGATGCGAGCTTCATTTCCCTGGCGAAGGTGCTCGAAGTGCCGCTCGGGCTGGCCGCCACGCCGTGCCAGCTCGTCGCGCTGATCAAGCCGCAGTTCGAGGTCGGGCGCGAGGAGGTCGGCAAGGGCGGGGTGGTGCGCGATCCGGCGCTTCACCAGCGGGTGTGCGAGGAGGCGCGCGGTTGGATCGAGGGGCTCGGCTGGGTGGTGCAGGGGATCGTGGAAAGCCCGATCACCGGCCCTCAAGGAAATGTCGAGTTCCTGATCAGCGCGAACCGCCGATAGCACAGGCAAAAGAAAAGACCGGCAGCAACCGCAGTTGCTACCGGCCTTTCTTAACCTGGCGCCTGACGCGTGGTCAGGCCCGGCAATCCCGAAGGATTACTGGGCAGCCGGGGTTTCGGCAGCCATCGCGTCGCCTTCGGCGGCCATGGCGTCGGCAGCCGGGGTTTCGGCGGCCATCGCGTCACCGGTTTCGGCAGCCATCGGCTCTTCAGCAACGGCCATGGCGTCGGCTTCGGTCGAAGCTTCTTCAGCGGGCTTCGAGCAAGCGGCGGTGGCGAGAGCGAGGCCGGCGACGGCGACGAGAGCGATCTTCTTCATGGTCATTTCCCCTATGGGTCCGGCAAAGCCGGGAATGAGCAAAAGCGCATTTGTGTCACATCCCGCCGCACTGCGCTTCGAATCACGGCAGGAATGTGGCAGCATCTAGCAGAGGTTTTTGCAGACCCCAAAGCGTTTCGTGCGTCTCTGCCCAATTTTCACCACATTTTTCGCTGGTCCCCTCGGCGTTCGCGAGCACCGCGGCGCATCGCGCTGCGCTGCTTGAGGCGCTTTGTTTGCCTATCGCTGCGCTGCTTGAGGCGGGATGTTGGCGTGGCGGTGCTGCTCTGGTATCGCCCGCGCTCCCCGCCCGCCGGCGGGCCGAACAGACGCGGAGAGACCATGAACGTCCTTGCTTCCCCCGCTCAGCTGCGCGCCAGCTTCCTGCGCTGGACGCTGTTCATGGTGCCGCTGGTGCTGCTCGTCGGATTTTTCGCAGGGCAACTCGGCGGGCCCGACACGGCGTGGTTCGCTGGGCTCGCAAAGCCCGCGATCTATCCGCCGCCCGCAGTGTTCGGGATCGTGTGGACCGTGCTGTTCGTGCTGATCGGCCTCGCCCTGGCGCTGGTCGCGAGCGCCTGGGGCGCGCCGGGGCGTGGCCTCGCGCTGATCGTATTCGCGGTGCATTTCCTCGTGACGCAAAGCTGGAGCGCGGTGTTCTTCGGGATGCAGGAGATGGGAATCGCCCTGATGGTGATCGGCTTCGGCATCGTCAGTCTGCTGATCGCGCTCGCGCTGGTGCTGCGCGTGCGGCGCGCGGCGGGGCTGCTGCTGCTGCCCTATCTGGCGTGGCTGTGCTTTGCGGGCGTGCTCAACTACCAGTTCATCGCCGAGAACCCCGATGGCGGCCAGCGCGGCCTAGACGGCGCGGCGACCAAAGTCGAGTTCTGAGGAAGAGACCTATCAAGCTATCGTTTGGCGGTGCTCGGACGGCGTAGCACGTCCGCAAGGCCGAACGGCCGCCCGCAGCGATGCGGCCGTCAGGCCGCGTGAGCGAGGATTTCGCACGCCGGATGGCGTGCGGAACATAAAAACGCACGGCGTAGCACGTCCGCAAGGCCGAACGGCCGCCCGCAGCGATGCGGCCCTTGGCCGCGTGAGCGAGGATTTCGCACGCCGGATGGCGTGCGGAACACAGAGACTCCGCCCGCAGCGACGCGCCCGAAGGGCGTGAGAGCGAGGATAGGCTTGCACTTCAGTGCAAGCCCCCCCAAAAAGCAAACATGCAAAGCCAGAACCCGATCATCGCCGACCTCGTCAAGCTTGCCAACAGCGCGGCGGGGACCATGGCGGGCATGACCCGCGAAGCCCGCGAGAGCGCGCGCGAGCGGATGCGCGAAGCCTTCGGCGGGATCGACTTCGTCAGCCGCGAGGAATTCGAGACCGTCAAGGCCATGGCCCAGAAGGCCCGCGAGCAGGCCGACGCGCTCGAAGCGCGGCTCGCGGCGCTGGAAGCCAAGTCCTCCAAGTAAGCGCGGGCGCGCGGGCATGACCTCGCGCAGCCCTGCCATCATCCTCGCGTCCCGGCCACAGGGCGAGACCGGGGCGATGGTGCGCGTGCTCACGGCGCAGAGCGGCCTCGTTGCGGCCTATGTCGCGGGCGGGCGGGGGCGGCAGATGCGCGCGGTGATGGTGCCGGGCAACCGCGTCGCGGCCGAGTTCACCACCAAGCCCGGCAGCCAGCTGCCCTTCGCGCGGCTCGAGCTCGAACATTCCCGCGCCGCGCTCATCACCGAGCCGCTGCCGGCCGCCGCGATGCAGTGGGCCTGCGCGCTCACCGCCGCGAGCCTCCCCGAACGCCAGCCCTACCCCGCGCTCCACGGCGCGCTCGATGCCCTGCTCGAGGCGATCGCCATCGCCCCTTCGGCGCGGGGCTGGGTGAGCGGGCTTGTCGCCTATGAAACCCTGCTGCTGTCCGAACTCGGCTATGGCGGCATGGCGCCCCCCGCCGCGCCCGATCTGCCCGCCCAGCTCGCCCAGCTGGCGCTGCTCGAACGCCGCATCGCGCACTACCTGCTTGCAGGCCCGAAGCGCGATGTTATGGGCGCGAGGCTGCTGCTGACCGAGCGGCTCCAGCGAATGGGGTAAGAATGAAGATTGCAGTCCTGCCCGGCGACGGGATCGGCCCTGAAGTCACCGCCGAGGCGGTAGCGGTGCTCGAGGCGCTGGGCTTGCCGGGCCTGACGCTGTTCACCGGCGATGTCGGCGGGGCGGCCTATC
>NZ_LSJS01000007.1 GCF_001557325.1 Erythrobacter donghaensis | reverse complement strand
CCTCACCGTGTTCCCGAATTAAGCCCTCTCGGGCACCGGCGCGATCTGTTGACAAGGGATTTTAACCGAAGTCAGCGGCAGTATAATTGACATACAGGATAAAACCAAGCTGTGTCTTGAAGTGATAGTGTTTTCTTTTGGCCCCATCAGCGAAAATCCGAGATTTCATGGGCAAATGGTTCGCCATAAATCGAATTGACGTGATTGATAATCCCGCAAGCTTTGTAGTGGGAAAGATGCAAGTAATCGGTCTGCGTAGTTTCGCTGCACTGCTTGAAACGGGTTCCTCAATGGACCGATCCGTTTTCTATGATGGTGTGGCCTATGAACTTCGACGGCGGAAGTCGGAACTGCATATCGATGCTGAAATTCGACCGGCAAGTTTGCGGTATGTTTCCGAATGGCTCGTTCAACAGCTTACAGCGTTTGTCGGTGCCACGCGCCCGATCTTCATCGCCGACACTCAGCCTGATGTTCATTTAACGGATATGGCTCTGAACTCCCGCCCAGTCGTGGAAATGCCTTGGCGGTAAATCACGAACTATCTGCCTCATTGGTAGCTTATGTGACTCAGCTGCCGCCATTGCGGCGCATTGGCCTGGACCATCGTTGTCGGTAGCGATGTGAAGGACGCCAACATGGTCCGGAACGTTGATCAGCGCAAGACGCTCTGTCCCGAGCGCTGCCCAGCACGGGATTTTCCTGATCAGGGTGTAGCTTGTGCGGGGTAGCAGACAGGAACAAGCGGTGCTCGAAGCGGTCCGCAATATCTCGCACGGCCTTCGTGAACTGGCTCTCGATTGCGTACCGTCCTCCACCAGCTGGAGCACAGTGATGAGCCTCATCCAGGATCAGCAACGAACGAGCTTGGAATGAGCCGAGAACTTCGCGGAGCCCTGCCGTATACGCTTCGTCACCCAAAAGCTTGTGTGACAAGATAAACCGCGACCCTGCGGCCCAGGGATTGGCTCCGAATCCTCTTTTCCGGCGCAATTCTGCCAAAAGATCGCGGTCGATGATTTCGAAAGAGAGGCCGAACTTGGCAGCAAGCTCATCCTGCCATTGTATCGTCATCGAAGGCGGGGCTAGCACCACAATGAAATCTATCCGCTTCCGCAGCAGCATTTCACGCACCACCAAGCCTGCTTCAATCGTCTTCCCGAGACCGACGTCGTCCGCGATCAACAGATTCACACGCGGAAGTTGGAGCGCCTTCTTAAGTGGGGCGAGCTGGTATGCATCCATCCTGATGCCTGCTCGAAAGGGGGCTTGGAAAAGTTCGCGATCAGAGGCGGTCGAGCTGTTCCAGCGGATAGTGCGAAGGTAGGCAGCAAACAATTTGGCGTCGTCAGTGCCGCCATCACCGATTAGATCCCACAGCTCATCATCTCGAGAACGAGCAGCAATCTCCGTGTCCCATAATACCGATGCGATTTCGCCCTGAGCGTCATCATCAACGCAACTCAGGCGCAGGGAGGGAAAGGACGGGCTATCGCGCAGTTGTTCTTCGACTAGCCATAGCCGGCCGCGCAAATCGACAAACTCACCCGCCTTTGGCAATGCCTTCATTCATTCTGCCCCATCCGACTAACTGGCCTCTAGCGTTTGCAAAGACGTAATGCCACGAAACTCTTGTCTTAGCGTGCAAAACAGCAGTCTCTATTGACCCCAGCGGTCCGGAGAGTCGTCCGGCAACAGGCCAGCGCCATAGAACGTCGAGAGCCGACGCGACGCCTAGCCTTGATTGCGATGGCAACCTGCGAAGATGAGGCATGGTCGCACTTCAGGGGTTATCAGCTCTGACGCCCCGTCGGATCGTCCGATACACGGTCGGCCGCGAGACCTTGAACAGCTTGCCGAGATCGCTGATCGAGTATTCGCCGGTGGCGTGCATCTTAAGGAGCTCACGCTGCTGCAGGTCAGAGAGCTTGGGCGGCTTGCCGCGCAGCTTGCCCTTGTCGCGGGCGATCTTCATGCCCTCGCGGGTGCGCAGGCGGATGAGGTCGCTCTCGAATTCGGCGAAGGTGGCGAGGATGTTGAAGAACATTCGGCCAATAGGGTCGTTGGGATCGTAGACCTGCTTGCCCAGCGCTAGGCTCACACCCCGCTTCTCTAACTCATCTGCGATCGCACGCGCATCGGGCACGGACCGGGCGAGGCGATCCAGCTTCGGCACGACCAGAGTTTCGCCGGCGCGCACCGCGGCCAGTGCCTGGGCGAGGCCGGGGCGATCGCGGTTCCTACCGGTGAGGCCATGGTCGGTGTAGATGCGGTACTCGGGCACGCCGAGCTCGATCAGCGCCGCGCGCTGTGCGGTGAGATCCTGTTTGTCGGTCGAGCAGCGGGCATATCCGATGAGGGTGTTGGTCATTTGTAACGGATGAGGCCCCTGTGTGAGAAAATAAAGCGTACCACCTTAATGAGAGAAGGGACAAGCCGGTTTTGCGGAGGTGACGGGGGATCTGAACCCCGCTCCCTCAAAAGTGTCCGGTGAGCGATCCCTTTCGTCCGCACGATGATCTTGTCGAAATGATAGATCATCTGTATTGCGTAGATCAATCTGTAGTATCCTAAGGGGTCGTACAATGCACATGCACAAAGGGCGGCTCGTCAGTGGTGGACGGTTGCAGCTTCCGGCTGACGTTCGCCGTGAGCTTGGGCTGGCCGATGGCGATCAGGTGGTCATGCAGGTCGTCGATGGCGAACTGCATGTCCGGCCCCGCCGCGACGTTCTCAAGCGCATTCAGACGATGCTGCGTCCCTATGCGCCGGAATCAGGCTCCGTCGCTGATGAACTGATTGCTGATCGCCGTGCTGAGGCCGCGCGTGACTGAGCCAGTCTATGTCCTCGACGCGTCAGCTGTGTTGGCAGCGTTCTTCGACGAGCCGGGTGCAGATGTGGTCGCCGAAAGGATGGACGGCGCGCTGCTGTGTTCGGTGAACTATTCCGAGGTGGTAGCGAAGCTTGTCGATCGCGGCACACCGGCTGAGCAGATCGTCGATATAATGGAACAGCTGGATGTCGAGCTGGTGATGGCCGACC
Organism: Erythrobacter donghaensis; assembly: GCF_001557325.1. Taxonomy (GTDB): domain Bacteria; phylum Pseudomonadota; class Alphaproteobacteria; order Sphingomonadales; family Sphingomonadaceae; genus Erythrobacter; species Erythrobacter donghaensis_B. Next base: position 659 of record NZ_LSJS01000007.1, on the reverse strand, counting down.
GCGAGTTGGCCATGAGAGCGGGACTGCTGCGCGCTGAAACTCGTGGCAAAGGCCTGTCTCTCGGCGATCGATACTGTCTTGCGCTGGCAGCCAGCCGAAACGCTGTTGCTGTCACCGCAGACCAAGCCTGGGCCGACCTCGACATTGGCCTAACCATTGAGATGGTTCGCTAAGCGCGAAATCCAAACACTTGCCGACCAGCTTCACTGGCTAGCATACGATCAGAGGTGCGGTTGCGCCTCGCTACTGTTTGGCGTGCCTTCCACAGTCCGTCGCTCAATTCATGCTTAGCGGAAGCAGGGAGTTGCCGCGTGCAATGACGAGTTGCACCCGCCCTTTCGCAGCCGACAACAGTTGGTTGAGTGCGGCCGCGGACCGCACGGGTTCATTGTTCAGTCCCACCACGAGGTCGCCAGCCTGTAGGCCCCGCGAGGCCGCAGGTGAATTGGGTGCCACGTTTGTGACCAATGCGCCGGCAAGCCCTTGCGGGAACGGATCGCCGGCGCGCAAATCGCGGAATGTTGCTCCAAGGGCCGTGAGGCTTCCGCCTGCTCCGGTCACGGCCACAGCAATCGGCTCGGGCGCCGCTGCGACCACGCTTGTACGGCGCACCTGACCGGCGCGCATGTATACGATTTGCAGGCTTTCGCCGGGCCGGG
>NZ_LSJS01000074.1 GCF_001557325.1 Erythrobacter donghaensis | reverse complement strand
GACGCCGAAGACGCGGTAGCGTGCGCGGAGGACCGCGCGACGTTCTGGGCGGTTGGAGAACTTTCACGCGACCGTGTCACCACTGTCCGTGTCCCCATACCGGCGGTCATGAGCGGTCAGGCCCGGCCCCACAGCCTGTCGGCGACGCTAGCATGGTTCACACCCGTGCAACCGGGACGCAAGAGCTACCGATCCGTTCGCCTCAAGCTGCTCGATCCAGCAGAAGCCGGCACTTTGGGCGTTTCTCCGCGAAGCCTTCAACCGGACGGCAATCAGACTAATCGCGGCACCATATTCATGCGTTGCTGGGAAGGTGACAAAGCGCCGGTCGTCGGCCCGGATATGACGATTGACCTCGTTGTGCAGCGCGATCCAGATCCGGGCACTCCGATAGATGAAGCTGTACCATTCGGTCTTGCGGTCACGGTCGCCATGCCCGGCATCGTCGGTCTCTACACGCAGGTCGCACAGCGCCTCGGCATCGCGCCGCGTCAG
>NZ_LSJS01000073.1 GCF_001557325.1 Erythrobacter donghaensis | reverse complement strand
TGTCGCGCGACAATCAGAATGAGAATGCGCGACAATCAAGATGAGAATCCGGTGTGGGGGGAGCGGCGCAGGGCGTAGCCCGTAGCCGTTCCCCCCACACCGGAGCACCCTTTTGGGGGCTGCCGGAGATGATCGCGGTGTTGGGTATGGTGGGGTTTTTCCTTTGAGGAGGACCCCGTGTGTGCCTGGCCGTCACATAACCGATCATCAGATGAGGCTGTTTATGACATTGAGGAAAGACCACCCGGTGGCCGTGGCTGCGGCGAAGGCGGGGATGAGCCCGGCTGCGGGCTACCGGCTGCTGAAGGATCCGCAGCTACCTTCGCAGAAGAAGGCGCCCCGTGGGCGGCGGCGTCCCGATCCGCTTGCCGGGTTCTTCGACGAGGAGGTTGTGCCGCTGTTGGAAGCAGCGCCCGGGCTGCGTCCGATTGCGGTCTTTGAGGAGCTGCGCCGTCGGCACGGCGATCTGCCGTTTGCGCGCCGGACGCTGGAGCGGCGGATCAGGGGCTGGCGTGCGCTGCATGGGCCCGAGCGCGAGGTCATCTTCCGGCAGTTGCATGAGCCGGGCAGGCTTGGCCTGTCGGACTTCACCCATATGGGCGATCTCAATGTCACGGTCGCAGGCGTGCCGCTGGAGCATATGCTCTATCACTTCCGACTGACCTATGGCGGGTTCGAGCACTGCCATGTGATCCTGGGCGGCGAGAGCTTTGTTGCCTTGGCTGAGGGGCTGCAGAACGCCTTGTGGTCCGCAGGCGGTGCTCCGCGGCGTCACCGGACGGACAGCCTCTCGGCTGCGTTCCGTAATCTTGATGCCGATGCCCGCGCTGATCTGACCACGCGATATGATGCGCTGTGCCGACATTACGGGATGGAGCCGACCCGCAACAATACAGGCGTTGCCCACGAGAACGGCTCGATCGAGAGCTCTCACGGCCACATCAAGGCTGTGGTGAGGGATGCCTTGCTGCTGAGGGGAAGCAGCGACTTTGCTGATCTGGCGGCGTATCGCGGCTTTATCGATGAGGTCGTGACCGCGCGCAATCGGCGCCATGCTCCCTCGATCGATGTCGAGCGTCGGACCTTGCAGCCGCTGCCAGATACGCGCACGAGTGATTATGAGGCCGTGCTGGTCAGGGTCACCTCATCGGGCGGCTTTACCTTGCGCAAGGTGTTCTACACCGTGCCTTCAAGGCTAATCGGACACCGCCTGCGCGCGCGGCTCTATGATGACCGGATCGATCTGTTCCTGGGCAGCACGCTGCTCATGACCCTGGTGCGCGGCCGCGCTGGCGACAATGGCAAGCATGGTCATATCGTCGATTACCGGCATGTGATCCACTCGCTGCGGCGCAAGCCGATGGCGCTTATGGGGTTGGTCTATCGCGATAGCCTGTTCCCCCGCGAAGCCTACCGACGGATGTTCGAGCATCTGCTGGAGCATGAAGGCGAGCACGCCGCCTGCAGGATGACCGTCGATCTGCTGGCCATGGCGCACGAGCGCGCCTGTGAGGCTGAGCTTGCCGGACTGCTCGAAGCCGATCTTGCCGCGCGGCGATGCCCTGACATCGCTGCTCTGCGCAGCCGGTTCTCGCCTGATCCTGAGCAATTACCTCAGGTGGATGTAAAGCTCGGGCGTCTGGCCTCCTACGACAGCCTGATCGGATGGGGAGAGGCGGCATGAGCACATCCCCGATGATCGACGCCCAGCGGCTCAGTCTGATGCTGAACGAACTGCGCTTGCCGGCAATCAAGCATATGTGGGGCGACTTCGCCGCGCGCGCCGACAAGGAAGGCTGGCCTGCCGCCCGCCTCCTGACCGCGCTCGCCGAGCATGAGATCGCCGAACGGGATCGGCGGCGGACCGAGCGGCATCTGGCCGAGGCCAAACTGCCCGCCGGAAAGACCCTCGACACCTTCGCGTTCGAGGCTGTGCCGATGGTATCGAAGGCCCAGGTCATGGCCATGTGCGCGGGTGATGGATGGCTCGAGCAGGGGGCCAACCTCATCCTCTTCGGCCCGCCCGGTGGCGGCAAGACCCATCTGGCCGCTGCCATCGGCCTTGCGCTGGTCGAGAATGGTTGGCGTGTCCTGTTCGCGCGCACTTCCGACCTCGTGCAGCGCCTCCAGGTCGCCCGGCGTGAACTGGCGCTCGAATCCGCGTTGGCAAAGCTCGACAAGTACCACCTGCTGGTCCTCGACGACTTCGCCTATGTCAGCCGCGATCAGGCCGAGACATCGGTCCTGTTCGAGCTGATCAGTGCCCGCTACGAACGCCGCTCGATGCTGATCACCGCCAACCAGCCCTTCGGCGAGTGGAACAGCATCTTCCCCGATCCGGCCATGACGCTCGCCGCAGTGGACCGACTGGTCCACCACGCAACGATCTTCGAGATGAACGTCGAAAGCTATCGGCGGCGAACCGCCGAAGCACGCCGGTCAGGCCCCGGCCGACCCGCCAACTTCACCACGCCCAAGGTCCTTGAAGCCGTCCGCGACAATCAGGACGACAAATAGACCTTGCCAGCGACAATCAACATGCCCACACAATGTCGCGCCGCGACAATCAACTTCTCATCCTGATCGTCGCGCAACTCTCACCTTGAATGTCGCGCTACAGGTGAACCGGCGCGCAGCGCCGCAAGCGCGGAGTCGAAGCCGAAGGCGTAGACGTGCGAAGCACAACTGCCCGCGCGCCCGAGCTTATGCGAGGAAAGCCGAAGCGAAGCTGAACGAGCGAAGCGAGGACAACCGGGCCGGACGGCCCGCGCCCGGCGCCTGGATTCGGAGCCGAAGGCGGAGAAGACGCGCAGCGTCAGCGCGCCAACAAACGACTCGCGGAGGGGAGAGGGCGGCGTCCGTCCCCCCTTTTCGTCTCCCCGGACTTGCCTGCCCCGGCGAAGGCCGGGGACCCGGGGGCCCGCTTCCTTGGGTTCACGCGAAGACGCGAAGAGGGCAGCGCGAGGGGCAGGGCAGGGGTTTCACGCAGAGACCGCAGAGGAGCAGAGAGGCGCGGAGATGTCGGCGCCTGCCGCAACCCTCACCGCGTCATTGCGACCCCGGACTTGATCCGGGGGCGGCAATCCATGGCCCGAGGGAGCGGCATTGGGCGATGGCAGGCCATGGGTTGCTTCGCCTTCGGCTCGCAATGACGAAAGAGGGGAGCCCCCAACCC
>NZ_LSJS01000072.1 GCF_001557325.1 Erythrobacter donghaensis | reverse complement strand
GCTCTCCCCCTGCTGGGCCTCCCCCACCGGTCACTGCCTGGCCAAGCGCCCGGCACGCAGCGAAAGAGACGCGGCCACCGCCCTCCCCCCCCCTGAACTGGTGGCCGCGTCTCGAGCCGCGCGGCCCGGCGCCTCGGATGCGTCGCAACGGATGATTGCCCATTTCGATTGCGGTGATGAATTCTTTTCAATCTCCAGTGAGATTGAATGTTGCTTCACTGTTTCTACATCATGCTCGGCCCGGATGCTCCCTCTCCCCCCCTGAACGTCCGGGCCACCCAACCACAACAGAACAGGGAACCAGAACCATGACCATGATCAGCGAAAAGGCCGTCGCCCTGCTGCTCGCCGTTGCGCTCAGCGGCACCGCGTTCAACACGTTCATCGTGTAAACGCAGCAGCGCAGGCAGATGCCGATCAACCGGCCCGGCCCCTCACCCCAAGGTGCCGGGCCGAGCTGCATCTAGTCCGTGCCGCCCAATCGCGCGGCTTCCTCGCGCAGCTCGGTCTTGAGCAGCTTGCCGATGTGGCTGCGCGGCATTTCGGCAATCGGGTGCAGGGCCGCGAGCCGCTGGGTCTTGCCGAGCCGCGCATTGACTGCCGCCATGATCGCCGCCGGTTCGGTCGCGCCGTCCTTCAGCACCACGAAGCCCACCGGCGTCTCGCCCCAGGCGCGCGAGGGGACGCCCACCACCGCGGCCTCGACCACCCCTGGCTCCTTCGCCAGTTCGGCCTCGAGATCGCTCGGATAGATGTTGAACCCGCCCGAGATGATCATGTCCTTGGCGCGCCCGACCAGCTCGACGAAGCCCTCCGCATCGACCCGGCCGATATCGCCCATGCGCTGCCACACGCCCCCGTCGGCAGGGTCGATCCAGTAGCCCTCGCGGGTCTTCTCGGGCTGGTTCTGGTAGCCGCTCATCATCGTGAGGCTGCGGCCGACGAGATTGCCGGGGGTGCCCGGCGGCACTTCGCGGTCCTCGTCGTCGAGCACCTTCAGTTCGCTCCCGGGCGCGGGGCGGCCGACGGTGTGGAGCTTGTCGGGGAATTCGTGGGCCGCCAGCAGGCACACCACGCCGCCCTCGGTCATCGAGTAGATCTCGATCAGCCCGCCGGGCATCCGCGCCAGCACCTCGCGCTTCAGATCGGCGGAGAAGGGCGCGGAGGTGCAGTATTTGAGTTTCAGCGCCGACAGGTCGAAGCTGTCGAACCCGGCGAAATCCATCAGCCGCTGGTATTGCACCGGCACCAGCATGGTGATCGTCGTGCGGTCGGCCTCGGCATGCGCCAGCCAGCGCGCGCAATCGAACTTGCCCATCACCCGCGCGCAGCCGCCCGCCAGCAGCACCGGCAGGAAGGCGACCATGGTGGTGTTGGAATAGAGCGGGGTCGAGGCGAGCGAGCGGACATCGAACCCCGCGCCGAGATAGGACAGCGCAGTCGGCGCGAACTGCCGCCAGCGCATCCGGTGCGAATGGACGATGCCCTTGGGGATGCCCGTGGTGCCGGAGGAATAGATGATGTTGAAGGGGTCTTTGGGCACTGGAGTGAATTCTGGAGCGCGAGAGCCGGGAGGGGCCATCCACTGGTCGATGCTCTCCAGCGGCACGCGGATCAGGTCGGCCATGCAGTCCGGCCCCAGTTCCGCCGCCTTCGCCGCATCGATGAACAGGTGGGCCGCGCCCGAATCCTTCGCCATCCCCTTCAGCTGATCGGGCGAGGCACTGGTGGTGAGCGGCGCCGCCACGCCGCCCGCGCGCACCGCCGCCAGGAACACCAGCGCATATTCCACGCATGAGGTGCCGAGGATCGCCACCGCCTGCCCGCGCTGAAGCCCCGTCTCCACCAGCCGCGCCGCCAGCCGCTCGACGAGACCCACCAGCTCGGCCCAATAGACCTCGCGCTGCTCGTCGACGAGGGCGAGGTCGTCGCCCTTGATGCGCGACCATTCCATCAGGATCTCGGGGAAGCTGCCGAAGGGCTCGGCAAGGCGGCTCATCATCGTCTCGTTGTTCATGGGGGACATGCATAATCGGGGCGGGGCCTCGCGCAAAGGATTTGCCAATCGGCGCGAACAAGTGGCAGGACATAAGCGAGGAGAGGGGCAAAAGAATGATCCGGAAGACTGCGACAATGGCGCTCGCCGCGCTGGCGTTGGGGACGACTCCCGCCCGGGCTGCCGAGCCGTCCGAGAGGGTCCTGGTCGTCGTCGCGCACCCCGATGACGAGCTGTTCATGGCCCCCGCGATCGCGGCGCTGGCGCGGCAGGGTCACGCAGTGACGATCGTCTTTGCGACGCTCGGCGATCAGGGGCCGGGCGTGACCGACTTCGAGCGCGGGCCGCCGCTCGGCGCGATCCGCCGCGCGGAGGCGCAATGTTCGGCCAACGCGCTGGGGGTGCAGGCGCGGTTCCTCGACGGGCTGGGCGACGGCACGCTGGCCGAAACCCCGCAGGCGCCCAAGTCGCCCGCCTTGCGGTTCATTGACCAGTTCGCGAAGGCCTATGTCGAGACGGACCCGCAGCTGGTGCTGACCTGGGGACCGGCCGGCGGCTATGGCCATGCCGACCACCGCATGGTGAGCGCGCAGGTGACCATGGCGCTGCAATCGCTAGCCAACCAATATCGCGCGCGGCTGCTCTATGTGGGCATCCCGGCCGGCTCCTTGCCCAAGGTGCCGCAGATGGCCGGCTGGGCCGAGACCGATCCGGCCCTGCTCACCGAAACCGTGCGCTACTCCCCCGCCGATCTCGATGCCGCCAAGGCCGCCGCGATGTGCCACGCAACCCAGTTCGACGAGGCCTCGCGCCAGGGCATGATGGGCCTGTTCGATGCGACCATGTGGCGCGGCAAGGTGCATTTCCGCCCCGCGTTCTGAGCCGTCCGTCGGCCCGTCCCGAACACTCGTGGAAAAGCAGGCCTCGGGGGCCTCCCGCAGTTGGGTTTCGCCGCCCGAGCCCCTATATGATGGGCCATGGACGACAACACCAACCAGACCCCGGCAAAAGTGCCCAACGCCAATGAATATGGCGCGGATTCGATCAAGGTTTTGAAGGGGCTCGACGCGGTCCGCAAGCGGCCGGGCATGTATATCGGCGACACCGACGACGGCTCGGGCCTGCACCACATGGTGTTCGAGGTCTCGGACAACGCCATTGACGAGGCATTGGCGGGGCATTGCGACCTCGTGCTGATCGAACTGAACCCGGATGGCAGCGTCAGCGTTGAGGACAATGGCCGCGGCATCCCCACCGGCATGCACCCCGAAGAGGGCGTCTCGGCGGCCGAAGTCATCATGACCCAGCTTCACGCGGGCGGGAAGTTCGAGAACACCTCGGACGACAATGCCTACAAGGTCTCGGGCGGGCTTCACGGCGTGGGCGTATCGGTGGTGAACGCGCTCTCGGAATGGCTCGAACTCACCATCTGGCGCGAGGGCAAGGAGCACTGGATGCGCTTCGAGCACGGCGATGCCATCGCCCCGCTCGAAGTGAAGGGCGATGCCCCCAAGGTCGCCGGCAACGCCGATGCGAACGGCTTCAAGAAGGGCACCCGCGTCACCTTCAAGGCCAGCCATGAGACCTTCAAGAACGTCACCGAGTTCGATTTCGAGAAGCTCGAACACCGCTACCGCGAGCTCGCCTTCCTCAACTCGGGCGTGCGCATCAAGCTGCGCGACAAGCGGCACGAGGAACAGCTCGAACACGATCTCTACTACGAGGGCGGGATCGCCGCCTTCGTCAAATATCTCGACCGCAACAAGCAGCCGCTGATCGCCGCGCCGATTGCCGTTTCCGCCGAGAAGGACGGGATCGGGATCGACGTGGCGCTCGAATGGAACGATTCCTATTACGAGAACGTGCTCGCCTTCACCAACAACATCCCCCAGCGCGACGGGGGCACGCACCTGTCGGCCTTCCGCACCGCGCTGACCCGCACGCTCAACAACTATGCCGAGCGTTCGGGGATGCTCAAGAAGGAGAAGGTCAGCCTCTCGGGCGAGGACATGCGCGAGGGCCTGACCGCCATCGTCTCGGTGAAGCTGCCCGACCCGAAGTTCTCCAGCCAGACCAAGGACAAACTCGTTTCCTCGGAGGTGCGCTCGCCGCTGGAAGCGCTGATGGGCGAGAAGATGAGCGAGTGGCTCGAGGAAAACCCCAATGACGCGCGCGCCATCATCCAGAAGATCATCGACGCCGCCGCCGCCCGCGAAGCCGCCCGCCGCGCGCGCGAGATGAGCCGCAAGGGGGCGATGAGCGTCGCCTCGCTGCCGGGCAAGCTGGCCGATTGCCAGGAACGCGATCCGGCCAAGTCCGAACTGTTCCTCGTCGAAGGCGACTCCGCAGGCGGCTCGGCCAAGCAGGGGCGCGACCGCAAGACGCAGGCGATCCTGCCGCTCAAGGGCAAGATCCTCAATGTCGAGCGCGCGCGCTTCGACCGGATCATCTCCTCCAAGGAGGTCGGCACCCTCATTCAGGCGATGGGCACCGGCATCCGCGACGAGTTCAACCTCGAAAAGCTGCGCTACCACAAGATCGTCATCATGACCGACGCGGACGTGGACGGCGCGCATATCCGCACGCTGCTGCTCACCTTCTTCCACCGCCAGATGCCCGAGATCATCAAGGCCGGGCACCTGTTCATCGCCCAGCCGCCGCTGTTCAAGGTCGCCAAGGGGCGCAGCGAGGTCTATCTGAAGGATCAGGCGGCGCTCGATCGCTATCTGGTCGATGCCGGGCTGCATGGCCGCGTGCTGGAAACGCAAGGCGGCACCCGCGGGGCGGAGGATCTGCGCGCGCTGGTCGACGGGGCGCTGAGGCTCAAGAACCTGCTCGCCTTCGTCCCGCGCCGCTACGACAGCGGGATCGTCGAGCAGATGGCGCTGGTGGGCGCGCTCGAGCCGGGGCTGGCGGGCGAAGCGCTCGCCGCCGCACTGGCCCGCGCCGCCGGGCGCCTCGGTGCCGGCGACCGCGAGGCGCGCTGGTCCGCGAGCCAGCGCGAGGATGGCACCGTGGTGTTCGAACGCCTGTGGCGCGGCGTCACCGACGTGCACGAGATCGACGCGCGCTTCCTCTCCTCGACCGAAGCACATAAGCTCCACGGCCTCGCCGCCGCGCAGGCCGAGGCCTATGCCGCCCCCGTCAGCCTGGTGCGCGCCGGGGCAGAGGCCGAGGAGCCCGAACCCGAGGCCCCCGCCACCCCCGACGATCCGCTCGCGGGCGAGGCCGAGGAGGCCGCACCGGCGCCCGCCGCCACCTTCGACGGCACGATCAGCCGGCCCACCCAGCTGCTCGAGGCGATCTTCGCCGCCGGTCGCAAGGGGCTCTCGATCAGCCGCTACAAGGGGCTGGGTGAAATGAACGCGGAACAATTGTGGGAGACAACCCTGGATCCCGACGCCCGGGTGCTGTTGCAGGTGAAGGTCGAGGATGCCGACGTGACCGACGAGATCTTCACCCGCCTGATGGGCGACATCGTCGAGCCGCGGCGCGAGTTCATTCAGGATAACGCCCTTAACGTGGCCAATCTCGACGTTTAGCCTCTCGCGAAAGACCCCATGGCCGCCCATCCCAACCGCACCGAGGACCTGCAACAGGCGAGCTTCCTGATCATCCTCGCGGTGGTCGGCCTGCTGATGACGGTGATCGTCTGGCCCTTCGCCCAGCCGCTGCTGTGGGCCGCGCTGGCGGCGATCATGTTCCAGCCGCTGTACCGCGCGGTCCTGCGGCGGTTGCGCGGGCGGCGCAATCCGGCTGCGGGGCTCAGCCTCCTCATCATCTTCATCGTCGTCCTGATCCCCGCCGCGTGGATCGCGACCATGGTGATCGAGCGGGCGATCGTGCTGGTGACCACGCTGCAGGAGCAGCCGATCGATCTCGCCGCGCTGTTCGACTCCGTCTACACCGCGCTCCCCGGCTTCGCCCGCGACGCGGTCGACCGCAGCGGCTGGGCCGACATCACCATGGTCCAGACCCGCCTCCAGGAGCTGCTGACCCAGAGCGCGGGGGTGATCGCAACCCAGGCAGTCTCGATCGGCAGCGGCGCGCTCAGTTTCTTCCTGTCCTTCGGCGTGGCGCTCTATGTCATGTTCTTCCTGCTGCGCGACGGCGAGCGGATCGGGCGCACCGTGCTGTGCGCCGTCCCGGTCGAGCGCGCGATCGCCGACCGGCTGGCGGAGCGCTTCCTCGGCATCGTGCGCGCGACCATCAAGGGCACCGGCGTGGTCGCGCTGGTGCAGGGCGCGCTCGGCTGGATCACGCTGCTGATCGCGGGCGTCCCTTCTGCGCTGCTGTTCGGCGTGGTCACCGCGATCTTCGCGCTGGTGCCGGTGATCGGCGCGGGCGCGGTGTGGCTGCCGGCGGGGCTGTACCTGCTGATCAGCGGCGCGACCTGGCAGGGGATCTTCGTGCTGCTGGTCGGCTTCTTCATCATCTCGTCCGCCGACAACGTGCTGCGCCCCATTCTGGTCGGCCGCGACACCGGCATCCCCGACTGGATCATCCTCATCACCACGCTCGGCGGGATCAGCCTGGTCGGCTTCTCAGGGATAGTGCTCGGGCCGCTGGTGGCGGGGCTGTTCCTCGCCAGCTGGTCGATCCTGCGCGAACAGCGCGAGGAGGACGAAGAGGCTGCGATGCACGATAATGGCGGCATCCGCGTCGATGCGGAGGGCCACACGCCCGAAGCGGCGACGGCGGGCTGAGCGCAGCCGGTGTCCTCGCTCGTCACCCCCGGCTCCAAAAGCGAGGCGATCGGCCGGCTGCTGCTGGCCGGCTTCGTGGTCTCGCTGCTACCGGTGCTGCCGTTCGGCGACGTCCTCGCCTATCCCTTCCTGATCCTGACGACGTGGTTCCACGAGATGGGCCACGGCCTAACCGCGGCGGTGCTGGGCCAGTCGTTCGAGCGGCTCGTGCTGCTCCCGAACGGATCGGGCTATGCCGAATACCTCATCAGCGGCGAAGCGTCGCGGCTGGTGCAGGCGGCGATCTCGGTTGGCGGGCCGCTCGCTCCCAGCCTGGCCGGCGCCGCGCTGATCGTCGCCAGCGCCCACCCGCGCGCCTGGCGTCCGGTGCTGTGGGTGATGGTCGCCGCGATCCTCGCCAGCACCATCATCTGGGTGCGCTCGGCGACCGGGTGGTGGGCGCTGCCGGTCGCCGCGGCGGTGCTCGGCCTTGTCGCGTGGCGCGCGTCCGGAGGCTTCCAGCGCTTCACGCTCCAGTTCCTCGGCCTCACCGCGGCGTGGAGCGTGTTCGGCGCGTGGCGCTACTTCCTCACCGAGCAGATCATGATCGAGGGGCAGCCGCAGCTCTCCGATACCGGCGCGATCGCGGCGGCGATCGGCCTGCCCTACTGGTTCTGGGCGGGCGCGATCCTGCTCGCCTCGGGCGCGATGTTCTTCTTCGCGCTGCGCTATGCCCTCGCCGACAAGCGCCGCGGGCCGCCTTCGAGAAAGCTTCCCGCGAACGTCCTCCAGTTCAAGCGCCGCTGACGCTTTGGGCAGTCCCGCCGGCTTGCCTTGCGAGGTAGGCTGCCGGGCATGGAGATCACCGAACTTGCCGACCGGCTCGCCATTGCCGAGACACTCGCGCTCTATTGCCGCGGCATCGACCGATGCGATCCCGACCAGCTCGCCGCCGCCTTCACCCCCGACGCCCGGATCGACTACGGCGACGGCGCGCGCCCGGTTGCCGAGGTCATCCCGGGGCTGATGGCCGGGCTCGGCGCGATGCGCCTGACCCAGCACAACATCTCCAACACTGTGATCCGCATCACCGGCGAGAGCGCGCGGGCCGAGACCAATTGCGTCGCGCTCCACCTCATCCCGTCACCGCAAGGCGAGGTCGAGCTCACCGTCGGCGGCCGCTACCTCGACACGCTCGCAAAACGCGAAGGCCGCTGGCTGATCGCCGAGCGGCTCTACGTGATGGACTGGAACCGCTCCGCGCCCGCCACCATGGCGCTGGAAGGCGGGCTGTTCGATGGCCTGCGCCGCCACGGCGCGCGCGGCGCGGACGATCCTGCCACCACGTGGTGGGCCGAAAACTAGGAGGCAACCTTTAGCGTATTCAGACCCGCTGCATCAGCCCCGGCCTCGCCCGACAGGCCGATGAACATCGTGTCGACGATCCGCGCCAGCTTCGCCTCGGTCAGCTTGTCGCCGAGATAGATCAGCGCATCGGGCAGGGTGTAGTTGCTGATCATCTGATTGATCAGCGAGAGCGCCTCGTCGATCTCGAGCCCGGCGAAGAAGCCCTCGGCCTGCGCCTCGGCGATCAGTTCGCACAGGTAGTGGTCGGCGAGATCGACATAGGAGCGCACCCGCTCGAAATTGGCCGCGCCCATCTCGCAAAGCACGGTGAAGAACTGCGGGTCCTCGCGGAAGCGCCCTTGCGCGATCACGAAGCGGCGGCGGAAGAATTCGAACATCTTGCGCTGGGGCGGAAGGCTGCTCGAGAGCACCTCCTCCATCACCGCCAGCTGCGGGGCGAGCCAGGTCTGCGCGACGGCATCGAACAGGTCGTCATAATCGACGAACAGCGCCTCGAAGCGCGCGCGGGTCAACCCGCTTTCGGCCATCGCGACGGTCCACGGCACCTCGGAGCCGCGTTCCTTGACGAGGTCGAGCACATGGCGCGCAATCCGCTCGCGCTCCGCATCCCGGGCCATCTCGGTCAGTGCCATGTCGCTCGCGCCTCCTTGCGCGCATGCCAACATAGGCGAGCTTTGCGCGGGGCAAAAGAGCCGCTCGTCGATTTTTTGTGCGACGCAGCACGCCGATGGTGGCGCCGGCGGCGGCGTTCAGGTCTTCGGCGGCAGCGGGAAGAAGGCCGAGGTGCGGCGCTTGTAATCGGCGTATTTGTCGCCCTTGGACTTGTCCAGACCGCGCTCGAGCAACGCCACGCCCGACCACTTGGTGAGGGTGAAGCTCAGGAACAGCGGGCCGATGACGGTCGCCGCCGCGTAGGGCCAGCCCGCCGCGGCGCAAGCGAGCCAGATGCCCCACCACGCGGCGAAATCGCCGAAATAGTTCGGATGACGGGTGTAGCGCCACAGCCCGGTGTCGAGCACCTTTCCGTGGTTCGCCGGATCGGCCTTGAAGCGGGCGAGCTGCCAGTCGCCGACCCATTCGAAGAACACGCCGACGCACCACAGGGCGAAGCCGACCCAAGCGAGCGGCGGGATCGGCGAAGGTTCGGAGCTGGCGAGGATGCCGACCTGCGCCGGGCTCGAAACCATGAACAGCAGCACCGCCTGCATCAGCCACACGCGGGTGAGCGCGGCCTGCGCGAAGCGCCCCGCCTCGCGATCCTTCTTGAGGATCAGCTTGTAGCGCTTGTCCTCGCCCTCCTTGAGCCAGCGCAGGAAGAGATAGATGCCGAGCCGGAAGCCCCAGGCTGCGGTCATCAGCATGATCAGCGTCGCAAGTTGTCCCGGCCCCCCGCGCACATGCAGCCAGCTTGCCACCGCGAGGATGCCCATGCCGGCGCCCCAGAAGGCGTCGATGAAGCTGACGTCGTCGATCTTCACACTGATCGCCCACTGGATCAGCACCAGCACGATCAGGATCGCGGCGTTGATGGCGAGGAGTTCAAACATCGTTCTTGCCCGCAATGATGTCGCGCGCCTGTTGTTCCAGGACCTTGAAACGCTCGTAATCGGGCAGCTTCGAGCGGAACCACTCGGCGATCTTGAGAAGGTCCTCGCCATAATTGCCGGTCGGCACCAGCGGTTCGCCGAAGCTGATGATCCGCCGCGCATTGTCGGCAAAGGCGGGGACGATCGGCACGTTCGCGGCGCGGGCGATGTGGTAGAAGCCCGATTTCCACTTGCCGTCGGTCTTGCGCGTACCCTCGGTCGCGATCACCAGCGCCAACTCGTCACGCACGGCAAATTCCGCGGCGACCTGCTCGGTGGCGTTGAGGCGGCTGCGGCGGTCGACCGGGATGCCCCCCATGTCGAGCATGAAATTCTTCATCACCCCCTGAAACAGCGTGTGCTTGCCCATGAAGTTGGGGCGGATGCCCTCTTCATGGGTGGCGCCGGTGAAGAACACGAAGTCCCAGTTGGTGGTGTGCGGCGCGCCCGCGATCACGAATTTCTTGAGGTGCTTGGGCAGCGGGGATTCGATCTTCCACCCGCGGATATACCAGATGGCGAGGATGATCCGGCGCACGATGCGCGAAAGCAGAGTTGGCGCACGGGTGTGCGCGGCGGCGGTCGGCATGTGCGGCAATGTCCCTGCCCTCTCCCAAAAGGCTTTCGCGCTTGTGGCCTAACTTGGGTTAGCTACGCAAGAGGGCGGGGCGCGGTTTCAGTCTGCCCGGTATCACAAGGCGAGGGGGTCTACTCCTGACCCTCGAAATCCTTGCGGGCGTCTTGCCATGCCTCCCACGCATGCTCCGGATCGATATCGAGATATCCCCGGGCCGCGATCACCTCGAGGTGCTGCTCGCGGGTCATGGCGATGGCCTCGCTGGAATCGCGAATTGCGATCACCTCGGCCTCGGTCAGGGGCGCGCCCTTCTCTCTTTCCCTGTTCAGCAAGACTGCGACCAGCGCCGGCACAAAGACAATATCGACCAAGCGGGCCTCCTCTACATCCGGAACACGCCTAAGGCGGGCCACTCGGCAATCGGCGCTTCCGGACATGCCGCCTGCGTTTGTGCCCGCAATGGGGGGAGTTTCGCAAGGAGGCGTGTGGAGGTTTCTGTCGCAGCGATCAGAGGCCCACTTCGCTGTCCATGTTCTCCCAGCGGATGAATGCGGGCGTGCGGTCATCGCCGTAGGCGAAGTCGTGGAAAGCGGTGATCACCTCCTCGACCGAGAAGACGCGATCGCCGACTGTCCCGGCCCTGATGGCGCGAAAATGGTGCGCAGGCTCCTGCTCCCGGCGTTCGATGATGAACCCGTCCGCGTCGCAAGCGGTCTGGATGAATTCCGGTGAGGCCAACCCGTACAGGTCGAAAATGGCGAAGGTGTTGTCACTGCCCGGCGCGAGGGTTCGAAGGCCAGCCGAGAGGGTTTCCCGGTCGGGCCTGTTCCAGACAAATCCATTCTCCACGCTGAATTCCATCGCTCTCTCCGATCACATCCGGAACACGCCGAAGGCTGGGCGCTCGGCAATCGGGGCTTCGAGGCAGGCGGCAAAGGCGAGGCCGAGGACGTCGCGGGTCTGCACCGGGTCGACCACCCCGTCGTCCCACAGGCGGGCGGTGGCGTAGTAGGGGTTGCCTTCGTCCTCGTATTTCTGGCGGATCGGGGCCTTGAACGCCTCGGCCTGTTCGGGGGTCCAGCTGTCGGCATCGCGGTGGACGGTGGCGAGCACGCTCGCCGCCTGCTCCCCGCCCATCACCGAGATGCGCGCGTTGGGCCAGGTGAACAGGAAGCGGGGCGAGTAGGCGCGGCCGCACATGCCGTAGTTCCCCGCGCCGAAGCTGCCGCCGATCACCACGGTGACCTTGGGGACGGTCGCGGTGGCGACGGCGGTGACGAGCTTCGCGCCATGCTTGGCGATGCCCTCCGCCTCGTATTTTCCGCCGACCATGAAGCCGCTGATGTTCTGGAGAAACAGCAGCGGAATGCGGCGCTGGCAGGCCAGCTCGATGAAATGCGCGCCCTTCTGCGCGCTCTCGGAGAACAGCACGCCGTTGTTGGCGAGTATGGCGACCGGCATCCCCCAGATATGGGCGAAGCCGCAGACAAGGGTGGCGCCGTAATGCGCCTTGAATTCGTGGAACTCGCTGCCGTCGACCAGCCGCGCGATCACTTCCTTGACATCATAGGGCGCGCGCACGTCCTCGGGGATGAGCGCGTAGAGGTCTTCGGCGTCGAATTTTGGTGCCCGCGGGTCCTTCAGCGCCACGTCCTTCGCCGCCCCGGTGTTCGCGCCGAGGTGCGATACGATATCGCGCACGATGGTGAGCGCGTGTTCGTCGTTCTCGGCGAGGTGATCGACCACGCCGGATTTCTTGGCGTGCAAGTCACCGCCGCCCAAGTCCTCGGCAGTGATTTCCTCGCCCGTCGCCGCCTTCACCAGCGGGGGGCCGGCAAGGAAGATGGTGCCCTGGTTGCGGACGATCACCGTCTCGTCCGACATGGCGGGGACGTAGGCGCCCCCCGCGGTGCAGGACCCCATGACACAGGCGATCTGCGGAATGCCGAGGGCGCTCATGTTCGCCTGGTTGAAGAAGATCCGCCCGAAGTGGTCGCGGTCCGGGAAGACCTCGGCCTGATGCGGCAGGTTCGCGCCCCCGCTGTCCACCAGATAGATGCACGGCAGCCGGTTCTCCTGAGCGATTTCCTGCGCGCGCAGGTGCTTCTTGACCGTCATCGGGTAGTAGGTGCCGCCCTTCACGGTCGCGTCGTTGCACACGATCATGCACTGCCGCCCCGAGACGCGCCCGACCCCGGTGATGATCGAGGCGCCATTCACATCGCCCTCGTACATCCCGTTCGCCGCCAGCTGGCCGACCTCGAGGAAGGGCGAACCCGGATCGAGCAGCCGCTCGACCCGCTCGCGGGGGAGCAGCTTGCCGCGCGACACATGGCGTTCGCGGTGCTTCTCCGGCCCGCCCAAGGCGGCTTCGGCGACCCGGGCGCGCAGTTGCTGCGCGAGGGCGTGGTTGTGCGCGAAGCGGGCCTTGGCCTCGGGTGCCTCGCGGTCGAGTTTCGAAGTCAGAACAGGTGCGGTCATGGTCTCTCCTGCGCGCAGCCCTAACCGCGCCGCGCGCCAAGGCCAAGATCGCTTCTAGCCAAGGTTTGCCGCATCCAGAATGGCGGCGTGTTCTGGTGCGAACCAGCGATCGCGCATCCATTGCCGTGCGGCCGAATGGACGATGGCGGGATAGTCGATCCCCTCGGGGATGACCAAGGGCAGCGCGAAATCGCGCACCGTGTCGTTCACCCCGGCCGGATCAAGCATGCGCCCCGCCGCGGCGGCATGGCGCGCGATTTCCAGCTCCTGGCACCAGAAATAGATCGCCCGCGCGCCGATATTGTCCTGCATCCGGCGCACATCGGGCACGCGGTCCCCTTCGACCAGATTAAGCCAGATATCGGGCATCAACAGATCGACCGGCTGATCGGGCCGCCACGCGAACGCATCGCCCTCCACGATCCGCACCTTCTCGCCCACATCGCCGGGCAGACGCGCAAACAGATCGAGTTCGCGGTGGAGCGCGATCACTTGCGGATCGCGCTCGACGATCGTGACCAACGAGACGCCCTCGCGCAGCGCCGTCTCGGCCGCGACCCAGCCCATGCCCAATCCCATGATCACGACATGGCCCTGCGCCGCCTCGACGCCGAGGATCTGGCTTTCATACTCGACCGGGGTGAGCGACATCCATGTCTCGGAGCCACGCGTCAGCACCGGCACTTCGCGCACCAGTGTCAGCCCGCTCCAATATCCGCGCGACGGAATATTCGCACCGATCGCCAGTTTCCACTCGCCCGCTTCGACCGGCCGATAGAGCCCGGCCAAGGGACCGAAGTCGAACACTTCGATCCCGAGCGCGGCGGCAAGATCGGGCTGGTCCGGTGCCATCCGGCTAGCCCACCCTCACCGCTTGCGCACGAATTCGGCGCGCAGGACGAGGCCCTTGATGCCGGGGTATTTGCAGTCGATCTCCTGCGCGTCGCCGGTCAGGCGGATCGACTTGATGAGCGTACCCTGCTTGAGCGTCTGGCCTGCGCCCTTGACCTCGAGATCCTTGATCAGCGTCACCGCATCGCCGTCTGCAAGCAGATTGCCGACCGCATCGCGGACTTCGACCGTGTCCTCCGCCGCGCGCTGGGCCGCGAGTTCGGACGCGGGGAGCCATTCGCCGCTGGCCTCGTCATAGACGTAGTCTTCGTCGGTGCTCATTCCAGTTCCTCCTCGGCACGGGGAGGATCACCCCGCCGCCCCGATCAATTCCCGCCCGATCAGCATGCGGCGGATCTCGTTCGTGCCCGCACCGATGTCGAGCAGCTTGGCGTCGCGCATGTAGCGTTCGACCGGCCAGTCGGTGGTGTAGCCCGCCCCGCCCAGCGCCTGCACGCTTTCCGCCGCGACCTTGAAGGCGTTCTCGGACGCCAGCAGGATCACCCCCGCCGCATCGAAGCGCGTCGTCTGCCCGGCGTCGCAGGCCTTGGCGACCGCATAGGTGTAGGCGCGGGCGGATTGCAGGGCGACATACATGTCGGCGACCTTGGCCTGCATCAGCTGAAACGACCCGATGGGTTTGCCGAACTGCTTCCTCTCACGCAGGTAGGGGATCACCGTGTCGAGGCACGCCTGCATGATCCCGAGCTGCAATCCGGCGAGCACCACGCGCTCGTAATCCAGCCCGCTCATCAGCACGCCGACCCCGCCGTTGAGCGGGCCCATGACGCGGTCTTCGGGGATGAAGCAGTCAGAAAACACCAGCTCGGCGGTGGGCGAGCCCTTCATGCCGACCTTGCTGATCTTCTGGCCGATGGAAAAACCCTCGTCGTCCTTCTCGATCAGGAAGGCGGTGATGCCGCGGCTGCCGGCGCTGCCGTCGGTCTTGGCATAGACCACCAGCGTATCGGCCTCGGGGGCGTTGGTGATCCAGAACTTGGTGCCGTTGAGCACAAATCCGCCCTGCACCGCATCGGCCTTGAGCTTCATCGAGACCACGTCCGACCCGGCCCCGGCTTCGCTCATGGCGAGGCTGCCGACATGCTCGCCGCTGATCAGCTTGGGGAGGTATTTCGCCTTCTGGTCGTCATCCCCCCAGCGGCGGATCTGGTTAAGGCACAGGTTCGAATGCGCGCCGTAGGAGAGGCCGACGCTGGCGCTGGCCCGCGACACTTCCTCGACCGCAATCACATGTTCGAGATAGCCGAGCCCCAGCCCGCCCCACTCTTCCTCGACCGTGATGCCGTGGAGGCCGAGCGCGCCCATCGGCTCCCACAGCTCACGCGGGAAGCGGTCTTCGCGGTCGGTGCGCTCTGCCAGGGGCGCGATCTGCTCGTCGGCGAAGCGCGCGGTTGTTTCGCGGATCATCTGAGCCGCCTCGCCCAGCTGGAAGTCGAAATCGGGGGTGGCGCGCATGAATTGTTCCTCGCCGCGTAATGTTTGTTCTGAGATTCCCGCATAGCAAGTCATCGCGGAAACGCCAATCGGGGACGCTGGCGTCACGGCGCAACTCTCGCTAATCCTCACAAAAGATGGAAACCGCGCCGCCCCTGCTCCGCTTCGACGGCGTGATCTGCCGCTTCGGCGAGGTCACCGCCGTGGACGGGGTCTGCTGCGACATCGCAACGGGGTGTTTCGTCGCGATGGTCGGCGCCTCGGGCTCGGGCAAGTCGACGCTCCTGAAGACCGTCAACACGCTGGTCGAGCCCACCGGAGGCCGGGTGCTGTTCGCGGGCGAAGACGTGAGCACCCTGCCCTCTGCCCGCCTGCGCCGCCGGGTCGGCTACGTGTTCCAGGGGATCGGCCTGTTCCCGCACATGACCGTCGCCGAGAACATCGCGATCGGCCCGCGGCTCGCGGGCGAGAAGCTGGCGGCGGGGCGAATCGCCGCGCTGCTCGAGCTGGTCGAGCTCGATCCCGCCTATGCCACGCGCATGCCCGACGAGCTCTCCGGCGGGCAGCGCCAGCGCGTCGGCGTGGCGCGCGCGCTGGCGGGAGAGCCGGAACTCCTCATCATGGACGAGCCCTTCGGCGCGCTCGACCCCGTCACCCGCGACGCGCTGGGGCGCAAGGTGCGCGAGCTGCACGAACGCCTCGGCCTCACCACGGTGATGGTGACGCATGACATGGCCGAGGCGCTGCTGCTCGCCGACCGCGTGCTGGTGATGGACAAGGGCGAGCTGGTCGCCGACGCGACCCCGCAGGCGCTGCTCGCGGGCGAGGGCGGCGCGGTGGCGCAGCGGCTGGTCAGCGTCCCGCGCGAGCAGGCCGAGCGCCTGGCCGCGATGGAACTCCGGGGGGAGGGGCGCGGCTGATGCAGCAGATCTGGGACATCCTCCCCGGCCTCGGCGACAAGCTCGCTGCCCACGTGGTGCTGGCGGCGAGCGCGATCGGGCTTGCCATGCTGATCGCGCTGCCGCTGGCGGTGTGGGCGGGACGTTCGCGCGCGGTGTCGCGGATTGCGCTGAGCCTCGCGAGCCTGGTCCAGACCATCCCCGCGCTCGCGCTGCTGGCACTGTTCTTCCCGCTGCTGCTGTCCCTGCGCACGGTGTTCGGCGAGGGGCTGCCGACGCTCGGCTTCCTGCCTGCGCTGATGGCGCTGACGCTCTATGCGCTGCTGCCGATCCTCAGGAATGCCGTCACCGCGCAGGCCAACCTCGACGAGGGCGTGCTCGAGGCGGCGGATGGCGTGGGCATGACCAAGTGGCAGAAGCTGGTGCTGGTCGAGGCGCCATTGTCCGCCCCCTTCATCATGGCCGGCATCCGCACCGCGAGCGTGTGGACCATCGGCGCGGCGACGCTCGCCACCACCATCGGCCAGCCGAGCCTCGGCGATCCGATCTTCGCGGGCCTCCAGACCCAGAACTGGGCGCTGGTGCTGGCAGGGTGCCTTGCCAGCGCGGGGCTGGCGCTGGCGGCGGACAACCTGTTGTGGGTGATCGAGGTCGGCCTTGCCCGCCGCAAGCGCTGGATGACCTATGGCGGGATGGCGATCGTGCTGCTCGGCATTCTGGCCGCGCTTTGGGCGCAACGCCCCGCCAGCGAAGAGCGCCCCGTGGTTATCGCCGCCAAATCCTTTTCCGAGCAATACATCCTCGCCCAGCTGATCGGATCACGGCTGGAGGCGGCGGGTTATCGGGTCGAATATCGCGACGGGCTGGGGAGCGCGGTGGTGCACTCGGCGGTGGCCTCCTCGAGCATCGACATCTCGGTCGATTACACCGGGACGATCTGGTCGAATTACCTCAAGCGCGCCGACAATCCCGGGCGCGAGGCGATGTATGAAACCATCCGCGCGTGGGAAGCGGAGACGAACGGCGTCAAGGTGCTCGGGCGGCTGGGGTTCGAGAACGCCTATGCCTTTGCGATGCGCGCCGACCGCGCCAAGGCGCTGGGCGTTACCAGCCTCGCCGATCTGGTCGGCAAGGGCAGCAGCCTCACCGTCGGCGGCGACCCCGAGTTCTTCGAGCGGCCCGAATGGCTAGCGGTGCGCGATGCCTATGGGCTGCGCTTCGGGCGCACCCGCAACTTCGCGCCAACCTTCATGTACAACGCGCTTCAATCGGGCGAGGCGGACGTGATCAGCGCCTATACCTCGGACGGGCGGATAGCGGCGGACAAGCTGGTGGTGCTCGCCGACCCCAAGGGCGCGCTGCCGAGCTATGATGCGCTGCTGCTGCTCTCTCCCCGCATCGCCGACGACCCGGGCATCGCCGCCGCACTCCAGCCGCTCCTTGGCGCAATCAGCGTCGAGGCGATGCGCGAGGCCAATTTCGCCGTCGACCGCGAGGATGCGGGAAAGCTGACGCCCAAGCAGGCGGCGGAGATGCTTTCCAGAGAACTCCGTCGTCCCGGACTTGATCCGGGACCGCTCTCGTCCGGGCGCTGACAATGCGCGGCGGCTGGGTCTACATCCTGACCAACAAGCCGCGCGGTGTGCTGTACATTGGAGTGACCGCCGACATCATCCAGCGGATCTGGCAGCATCGCAACGGACTGGGCTCGGCTTTCGTGCGCAAATACGGCCTCGACAAGTTGGTGCGCGCCGAGCCCTATCCTACCATCGAAGAGGCGATCTGGCGGGAAAAGCAGCTCAAGAACTGGCACCGGCAATGGAAGATCGAACTGATCGAGAGTGATAATCCGATGTGGGAGCATATCGAACCCGATCCCGGATCAAGTCCGGGATGACGAGCTTTGGCTAAACCGCTCTACGCCACACCTGCGTTTGGCAGAAAGGGCCGATGCAGCCCTTGACCTCGAGCACGTTGGGCCCCTTGCGGCGCACCACCGAGCGATAGGTCTTGCCGCTCTTGGGATCGTAGATCTGGCCACGCCACAGGTCGCTTTCCTGCGTGAAGGCCGAAAGGATCGGGGTCGTCGCCAGCAGCTTGCGCTTGCGCTTGGCGGCGTCGGGGTTGTTGATGTCGCGCTGGTCGTTGCCCTGCGGCGGGGGGACGAGGAAGCGCTCGATCGTCCCGCACAGGGCCTTGCCGCAAGGGGCGATCACGATCACCGCGTCTTTCTCTGCCGTCACCCAGCGGCCCGTGATCGGCTCTGCCGCGAAGGCCGCAGGCACCAGCGCCGCCAGTCCGAGGCCTGCGCCAAGCACGGCCGCCATCACACCCTTGCGCGTCATCTTCGCTCTCCCCAATCAATCGAAGCCCGCGCCGAACGGCCAGCGCCGTCCGCACAGGCCGAGCACCTTGAACAGCCTTCCCATTTCGCTGTCCTTAACGAGACGGTTACGCTGCCGTTCGAATTTGTCGCGCTGATAGGGCGCGCGGCGGATGAGCATTTCCATGCGCGTGTCGATCCCCATCTGGATCAGCCATTCGCCCTGGTATTGCAGCCCCATCACGTCCGCGCCGTGCTGCTGCGCGACGTGCTGGAGCAGCTCGAAATCGACATGCGCGGTGAGGTCGGCATCGCCCGGGTGCGCGAAGACATCGACCTTCTGGTGCGATTTCAGCGCCTGCAAGGTCGATCCCGAGCGCAGCTCCTCGTGGCCGTAGTCGATGATCAGCGCCGCCCCGCCCTGCTCCTTCAGCCGCCGCGCGATCTCGGCCATCAGCGCGACCGCGGCCGGGCTGGTCTCGATCAGAGTCCCTTGCGAGGCGGTGACCCAGCTCGGCGGGACGAGGTGATCCAATCGCTCCTTGCCGGTGACGAAGGTGAAATCGTCGCCCTCCAGCCCCACCATCCGCCCGTACCAGCCATCCGTGGAGCGGATCAGGTGCTGCACCGGCAGGGCATCGAAGAACTCGTTGGCGACGATCAGCAACGGCGCGTCGTCGGGCAGGGTCGAGATGTCGTGGTGGTGGATGCAGTCGGGGAAGGCCTCGCGCTGGAGCTTGCGCAGCGTGGCCGAGGTCTCAACGAAGTGGATCTGCGGCTTCAACCCCTGCTTCGCCGCCGCGCCCAAGGCATCCTTGGCGAGCGTCCCGCGCCCGGGCCCGAGCTCGACATAGTGGATGTACTTGCGCTTGGTCATCTTCGACCACAGGTCGGCCAGCCACACCCCGATGAGCTCGCCGAAGACCTGCGTGATCTCCGGAGCGGTGATGAAATCGCCCTGTTCGCCCAGCGGATCGCGGCTGGCGTAATAGCGCGCATTGCTCTCGCCCATGTATTGCGAGAGCGGGATCGGGCCGGTCTCGCGGATCAGGCGGCGCAAGACCTTGGGCACATCGACCTGCGCGCGGGCGAGGACTTCGGCCTCGAGCCGGGCCTGCTCGGCGGCAGCGGCCTCCTCGGCCTCGCGCCTGGCCTGTTCCTCGGCGGCGATGCGCGCGGCCTCTTCCTCAGCGGCTTTCCGGGCGGCCTCTTCGGCAGCAAGGCGGGCCGCTTCCTCGGCAGCGCGGCGGGCGGCTTCCTCGGCTTCCTTCTTCGCCTTGGCCTCGGCTTCGCGGCGGGCCTTTTCCTCGGCGGCCTTCCGCGCCTTTTCCTCCGCCTCGGCCCTTGCGCGGGCTTCGGCCTCGGCCTTGGCGCGGGCCTTGGCTTCGGCCTTGGCGCGCGCTTCGGCCTCCTTCCTGAGTCGCGCTTCCTCGGCGGCGCGGGCGCGTGCCTCCTCCTCGGCGCGCCTCCTCGCTTCGGCCTCGGCGCGGGCGCGGGCTTCGGCTTCGGCCCTGGCGCGCGCTTCGGCGACGCGGCGGGCCTCTTCCTCGGCGCGCGCGCGTTCGGCGGCTTCGGCGGCCGCGGCAGCCTCGGCCTCGCGGCGGGCGCGTTCCTCGGCCTCGGCCTTCGCCTTGGCCTCGGCAGCAGCGCGGGCCTTGGCTTCCTTCTTGGCCTGGAGTTCGGCGGCGGCGCGGGCGCGGGCCTCCTCCTCGGCGCGGCGGCGCGCTTCGGCCTCGGCGAGCTTCCTCGCACGCGCCTCTGCCGCGGCTTGCTCGCGCGCTTCGCGTTCGGCACGCGCGCGGGCTTCGGCCTCGGCCTTCTCGCGGGCCCGGGCCTCCTTCGCCGCCCGCGCGCGCTCCTCGGCCTCGGCCTTGGCGCGGGCGAGCGATTCGGCTTTCTCGCGCGCGGCGGCTTCCGCCTCAGCCTTGGCGGCCAGCCGCGCCGCCTCGCGCGCCGCGCGATCGTCGCGCGCGGCGGCCTCGTGATCGGGTTCGGGATCGATCAGCCGGAGCGCGCTCTTCCACGCCCCCGGCCCGCCGTTCAGGCCGGCGCTGCCGTCCCCGCCGCCAGCGGCTTCTTGCGCAGCGCGAAGATCACGACAATCAATCCAGTCAGGATAAGCGGTATGGTCAGCCATTGCCCCATCGATAGTCCGGTGCGGAGTGCGAATTCAGCCAGTTGTTGGTCCGGCTCACGGAAAAATTCGTTTACGAAGCGCGCGACCCCCATGCCGATGGTGAACACGCCGGTCAGCAGCCCCGGGCGGTAGCGCGCACGGGTCAGCCAGAACAGCGAAAGCATGATGACCAGCATCGCCAGCCCTTCGAGGCCCGCCTGGTAGAGCTGGCTCGGATGACGCGGCAGCTCGGCGGGATCGCTCGGAAACACCATCGCCCACGGCACGTCGGTTTGCCGTCCGTAGAGCTCGCCGTTGACGAAGTTGGCGAGCCGGCCGAGCAGCATCCCCATCGGCACGCCGACCGCGACGTAATCGACCACGCGGATGAAATTGAGCTTCTCGCGCCACGCGATCCACAGCATCGCGACGGTGACGCCGATCAGGCCGCCGTGGAAGCTCATCCCGCCCTCCCACAGGCGCACCAGCCGCCAGCTCAGCCAGCTGTCATTGGCGAAGGTGGTCCACAAGGCGGGCTCGTAGAAGGTCGCATAGCCGAGCCGCCCGCCGATGATGACGCCCAGCGTGCAGTAGAAGAACAGGTCGTCGGCATGGCGCTGCGCCATCGGCGCGCCGGGCTCCTTGAGCGCGCGCGAGGTGTGCCAATAGGCGAAGATCACCCCCAGCAGATAGGCGAGCGAATAGAACCGCAGCTGGAAGAAGCCGAGATCGATACCTTTGGCGAGGCGCAGCTCGGCGAACTGTATCGGATCGACGGCGGCGGCGCTTGCGGCAAGTAGTGACAGCACGGAGCGAACCTCTTATTGCAATGATATGCCGTAACGGTGAGCCCGAAACGGCCCTGATCGCGCTGGCGCTTCTGGCACAGCGAAGGGGGCAGGGGAAGGGGCACGCAGCCAGCCGGACGGAATGGGACAGGTGATCCGGGAACCGGGCGCCGCAACAACGAGAGAGGAACACAACCGCATGCCCACCGCGCTGGACAATGCGCTCGAAGCGATCGTCACCGGCCTCACCGCCGAAGGCCAGCCTTTCGCCACCGTGCCCTTCGTGCGCGACGGGGTCGAGCTGCCGGTCTTTGCCGCCGCGCCGCCTAGCCTCGCCCATTACTTCGCCCATTTCGCGAACCAGAACAAGGACATCCCCTTCCTCGTCGATGGCGACGTCCGCCTCACCTTCGGCGAGACCTATGCCGCCGCGACGCATGTGGCCGAGGGGCTGATCCGGCTCCACGGCGTCCAGAAGGGCGACCGCATCGGGCTCGCCGCGCGCAATTCGGCCAACTGGATGATCGCCTACATGGGGATCCTGATGGCGGGCGGCTGCGCCACGCTGCTCAACGGCTTCTCGAGCGGCGAGGAACTCGCCTACGGGCTCGAACTGGCCGAATGCAAGGTGCTGCTCGCCGACGAGGGCCGCGCCGCGCGGCTCGAGGGCCACGCGCACCCGGCCAGAATCGTCCTGTTCGGCCACGGCAATGCGCCCGCCGAGGGCCTCGCTGCCGCCTGGGCCGCGCCCGAAGGCACGCCCGCAGCGATCGCGCTGCTCGGCGAACTGGGCCCCGACGACCTCGCGACGATCCTCTACACCTCGGGGTCGACCGGCAAATCCAAGGGCGCCTGGTCCGATCACCGCGGGGTGGTCAACGCGGTGATGAACTATGTCTGCCAATCGGCCATGGCCAAGCTCCATGTCGAGAGCAGCGGCGAGGTGCTCACCGACCAGCCCTGCGCGCTCGTCGCGGTGCCGCTGTTCCACGTCACGGGCGAGGTGCCGCTGTTCCTCCAGAGCTTCGCCATCGCGCGCAAGCTGGTGCTGATGCCCAAGTGGGACGCGGGCCTAGCGATCCGCCTGATGGCGGAAGAGAACGTCACCTATTTTGTCGGCGTGCCGCTGATGAGCTACGAGATCGCCAATCACCCCGACCGCGAGAAATACGACCTGTCGAAGTGCAAGAGCTTCGCCGCAGGCGGCGCGCCGCGTCCGGTGGAGCACGTCACCCGGATCAAGGAAGCCTTCCCCGGCGGCTTCCCGCTCCTGGGCTATGGCCTCACCGAGACCAACGCGGTCGGCTGCGGCAATTTCAACGAGAACTACCTCGCCAAGCCGGGCTCGACGGGCCGCGCGTCGAAGCCGATGGTCGATCTCGCGATCCTCGACGATGCCGGAAACCCGCTGCCGCAAGGCGCGGTGGGCGAGGTCTGCATCCGCTCGGTCGCCAATTTCCGCGGTTACTGGAAGAACCCCGAGGCGACCGCCGCCGCCTTCACCGACAGCGGCTATTTCCGCACCGGCGACCTGGGCTATCTCGACGCGGACGACTACCTTTTCATCGTCGACCGCAAGAAGGACATCATCATCCGCGGCGGCGAGAACATCTCGTGCATTGAGGTCGAGGATGCGATCTATGCGCATGACGACATCGGCGAATGCTCGGTCTTCGGCCTGCCCGACGAACGCTTCGGCGAGGTGCCCGCGGCGGTCTATGCGATGAAGGAGGGGCGCCCGGCAATCAGCCCCGGCGAGCTGCGCGCCTTCCTGCTCGAGCGGATCGCGCCCTTCAAGGTGCCGCTCGAACACCAGATCTGGATCGCGCACGAGCCCCTGCCGCGGCTCGGCACGCAGAAGATCGACAAGCGCTCGGTCAAGGCCCGCTATCTGGGTGAGGCCGTCGCCGCGTGAGTTGCAGCCCGTGAGCCCCTCCCGCGTCCCCGGCCAGCGTGCGATCATCGACCGGCGCGCGCTGGCCGAGGAGATCGAGGCGCTGCACGCGGCGGGCGGGCCCGGTGCCCGCCCCGCCATCGTCACCGCGCTGCGCACCGCGCTGGCCGAAGGTCGCGCCGAACTGGCGCGGCGGCTGCTCGATGCGCCGTCTGCCGGGCACGAGGTCACCGCCGGCTTCAGCTTCCTGATCGACCAGCTGCTGCGGGTGATTCACGATCACGTCACCACCCACCTCTACCCCGTTCCCAACCCGACCCAGGCCGAGCGCCTCGCGATCCTCGCGGTCGGCGGCTACGGCCGCGCCGAAATGGCGCCGCATTCGGATGTCGACGTCGCCTTCATCACCCCCGGCAAGCGCGCGCCGTGGTGCGAGCAGGTGATCGAGACGATGCTCTACATCCTGTGGGATCTGGGCCTCAAGGTCGGCCATTCGAGCCGCACCGTCGCCGACACGATCCGCATGGCCAAGGAGGATCTGACGATCCGCACCGCCCTGCTCGAAAGCCGGCTCGTGTGGGGCGAACAGGCGCTCTACGACGAGCTGCGCGCGCGCTTCTGGAACGAGGTCGCCAAGGGCTCCGAGCGCCAGTTCCTCACTCAGAAGCTCGCCGAGCGCGATGCGCGGCACAAGCGGATGGGGGACAGCCGCTATGTGGTCGAGCCCAATGTCAAGGAGGGCAAGGGCGGCCTGCGCGATCTCCAGACGCTCTACTGGATCGGCAAATATGTCCACCGGGTCGACAACGCCGCGCAGCTCGTGGACGTGGGCCTGCTGACCACCAGCGAATACCGCAGCTTCCGCCGCGCCGAGGGCTTCCTGCTGGCGGCGCGCTGCCACATGCACATCCTCACCGACCGCGCCGAGGATCGGCTGACCTTCGATCTGCAGCGCGCCGTGGCCGAGCGCATGCTGTTCGCCGACCGCCCGGGCAAGAGCGCGGTCGAGCGGTTCATGCAGTACTACTTCCTCCAGGTGAAACGCGTGGGCAGCCTGACGGGCGTGTTCCTTGCCCACCTCGACGAGGAGATGGCCAAGACGCGCCCGCGCACCGGCTTTTTCGCCGGCTGGACCCAGCGCCCCCGCCAGTTCAAGGGCTACACCGTCGAAGGCGGGCGGCTGCGCGCCCCGGGGGACGACTGGTTCCGGCAGGACCCGGTGCGCCTCGTCGAGGTGTTCCAGCTCGCCGAGGCCGAGGGGCTGGAAGTCCACCCCGAGACCATGCGCCAGGCCGGGCGCGACGCCAAGCTGATCGACGGCAAGCTGCGCCGCGACAAGCGCGCCAATGCGCTGTTCCTCGATCTGCTGAGCGGGCGCAAGGACCCCGAAACTGCCCTGCGCTGGATGAACGAGGCGGGCGTCTTCGGCCGCTTCGTACCGGACTTCGGCCGGGTCAATGCGCAGATGCAGTTCGACATGTATCACCACTACACGGTCGACGAGCACACCATCCGTGCGATCGGACTGCTCTCGCAGATAGAGCGGGGCCTGCTCGCCGCCGACCACCCGCGCGCGACGCGCGAATTTCCCAAGCTCGCCTCGCGCCGCGCGCTCTATGTCGCGGTGCTGCTGCATGACATCGCCAAGGGGCGCGGGGGCGACCATTCGGTGCTCGGCGCGGAAGTGGCGCATCGCCTGTGCCCGCGCTTCGGGCTCGACGAGAAGGAGACCGATCTGGTCGCCTGGCTGGTGCTCCACCACCTCCTGATGAGCCGCACCGCGCAGAAGCGCGACCTCACCGACCCCAAGACGATCGAGGATTTCGTTGCCGAGGTGCAGAGCCTCGAGCGGCTGCGCAACCTCGCGATCCTCACCGCGGTCGATATCCGCGCGGTCGGGCCGGGGACGTGGAACAGCTGGAAGGGGCAGCTCCTGGGCGAGCTCTACGACGCCGCGCAGGAACGCCTGCGGCTGGGCCACAAGGGCAACGGGAGAAAGGCGCGGGTCACCGCCAAGAAGGACGCGGTGCAGCGCCTGCTGGGCGATCAGGATCACCTCGTCGACAGCGTCGGCGCGCTGCTCGGCGATGCCTACTGGATCGCCGAGCCCGAGGACATCATCGCCAGCAACCTCGTGCAATATGACGCCGCCATCGCGACCGCGGACCACCTTTCGATCCACTGCGAAGTCGACGAGACCCGGGGCGCGACCCGGGTCAACGTGATCGCCGCCGACCATCCGGGGCTGTTCTACCGCATGGCGGGCGGCATCCACCTGGCCGGTGCCAACATCATCGACGCGCGCATCCACACTGCCAAGTCAGGCTATGCGGTCGACAATTTTCTGGTGCAGGACCAGAACGGCCAGCCCTTCCGCGAGGAAGCGCAGATGGCGCGGATCGAGAAGGGCATCCGCGACGCGCTGCTCGCCAAGGTGGAGCTGGTGCCCAAGCTCGCCGCGCGGCCGCTGGCGCACTCGCGCGCGAAAGCCTTCGATGTCGCGCCGCGGGTCGGCTTCGACAACGACGCCTCGAACCACTTCACCGTGGTCGAGGTCACCGCGCGCGACCGCCCCGCGCTCCTGAACCGGCTGGCGCACGCGCTCTACAAGGCCAACCTCATCGTCCATTCGGCGCACATCACCGCCTATGGCGAGGCTGCGGCGGACACCTTTTACGTGACCGATCTCACCGCCGCCAAGATCAAGGCGCCCGAACGGCTCGCCGAGATCGAGGGCGCGCTGCTCGCCGCGGCGAGCGACCAGCGGCAGGAACAGCTGGAAAAGGCGTAAATGCCACACACGGGGTGAAATTTTACGCATCGATGAAAGGCCGGTTGCAGTCGCGCGCGATCCGATTAGTCATGTTCCAAAACAAAAGTTAGCTTTGGGAGAGATACCAGATGAAATCCTACACTTCGCTGCGTGCACTGGCATGGCCTTCCTTCCCACCGCCGCCTTCGCGCAGGACGAAGAAGCCGCCGCGGAACCGGAAGCCGAAAACGTCATTATCGTCACCGCACAGGGGCGCCAGCAGGCGCTCGCCGACGTGCCGGTCGCGATTTCGGCGATCAATTCGGACACCCTCATCAACTCGGGCGCGAACGACATCCGCCAGCTGAACCAGGTCGCGCCCTCGCTGCTGGTGTCCTCGACCGGCTCGGAAGCCAACGGCTCGGCGCGTATCCGCGGGATCGGCACGGCCGGCGACAACCCCGGCCTCGAAAGCTCGGTGCCGGTGTTCATCGACGGCGTCTACCGTTCGCGCTCGGGCATCGGCCTCAACGAGCTGGGCGAGCTTGACCGCGTCGAAGTGCAGCGCGGCCCGCAGGGCACGCTCGGCGGCCGCAACTCCTCGGCCGGTCTGATCAGCATCTTCTCGAAGAAGCCCGAATTCACCTTCGGCGGCACCGCCGAGGCGACCTACGGCAACTACGATTTCTTCCGCATCGGCGGCAGCATCACCGGCCCGATCACCGATAACCTCGCGGCACGCCTCGACGGGATCTACGTCAAGCGCGACGGCTTCTACACCGATCCGGCCAACAACACCGACATCAACGACCGCGACCGCCTGTTCGCGCGCGGGCAGCTGCTGTTCGAACCGACCGACGCGCTGTCGATCCGCCTGATCGCGGACTACACCTACCGCGACGAGAAGTGCTGCGCGGCGACCTATGTCGATGCCAGCATCACCCCGTCGATCGGCAATCTCAACAATCCCTCGACCCCGCTTACGCCGTTGCAGACCAACGGCAACAACATCATCAACGTACTGCGCGATCTGGGCCAGAACCTCGCCGCCTTCAACCAGGGCTTCGACCGCACGGTCTCGGTGACCCCCGGCCGCAGCTATGCCGGCGTTACCAAGGACTACGGCTTCTCGGCCCAGGTCGATTACGACTTCGGCGGGGCGACGCTGACCTCGATCACCGCCTACCGCGAATACCGTTCGGGCCAGGCCTCGGACACCGATTACGGCACGGTCGACATCCTCTACCGCGCCGAGAGCGATGATGCCTACCGCCAGTTCCACACCTTCACTCAGGAACTGCGCCTGCAGGGCGAGGCTTTCGACGGCAAGCTCGACTGGCTCGTCGGCGGCTTCTTCGCCAACGAGGAGCTGACCGTTCGCGACAACCTGCGCTTCGGCAACCAATACGGCCGTTTCGCCAATTGCCGCATCATCTCGGGCGGCGGGCTTGCCGGGCTCTATTCGCCCACCAGCCCGCTGTGCGTCGCACCGGGCGTGGGCCCGGCGACGCTCGCCGCCGCGACGGGCGCTTCGGGCGCGGACATCGTCGCCGGCTTCACCGCGCTGGACTCGCTCAATGACCGCGGCACGACCAACGACAGCTACTTCCAGGACGGCACGAATTGGGCGCTGTTCACGCACAACATCGTCAACATCACCGACAGCCTCGCGCTGACCCTGGGCCTGCGCTACACCAACGACGAGAAGGACTTCTCGGCAACCTTCGGCAACGACAACACTGTCTGCACCACGGTGCAGGGCCTGCTGCTCGACGATCTTTCGAGCACCAACGCCACCGCCCGCGCCCTTGCGGGTTCGCTGATCGGGCTGTCGTGCCAGGGCAACTCGACCGCCGAACTCAACGGTGTCTCGATCTCCGACGACCGGTCCGAGGACGAGTGGACCGGCACCGCAATCCTTTCGTGGAAGGCGACCGACGACCTGCTGGTCTATGGCAGCTATGCGCGCGGTTACAAGGCGGGCGGCTTCAACCTCGACCGCTCGGCGCTGAAGTCGCCGATCCAGCCGTTCGGCGGGCAGACCGGGGCGCAGGCGCTGGTGGGCAACCTCCAGTTCGATCCCGAGCTGGTCGACAGCTACGAAATCGGCCTCAAGTACGCGACCCGTCCGTTCAGCCTCAGCCTTGCCGCGTTCCGTTCGGATTTCAGCAACTTCCAGCTGAACACCTTCAACGGGACGGTGTTCCTGGTGCAGAACATCAACGGCTGCAGCGGCGATCTGGTCGGCGGGCCGTCCGCCGACCGCGACACCAGCGCGACCACCGGTGCCTGCGCCGCGAGCGATGTCAGCTACGGCGTGCGCACGCAGGGCGTTGAAATCGAAACCCAGATCAATCCGCTCGACGACCTCAACATCGCGGGCGGCGTGACCTACGCGCGCACCCGCTATGTCGACGATCTGGTCGGCACCAGCGCGGGCGCACCGCTCGATCCGGCGCTGCGTCAGCTGCCCGGCGACAACCTGTCGAACGCCCCCGAATGGGTCGCGACCGGCAGCATCACCTGGACCCCGGCGATCGGCTCGAGCGGCCTCACCGGCCTCGTCTACTTCGACGGGCGCTACACCGAGGGCTACAACACCGGCTCCGACCTGTTCCCGCAGAAGGAGCAGGAAAGCTTCGCGCTGTTCAACGCGCGCATCGGGATCCGCGGGCCGGACCTCAAGTGGTCGCTGGAGTTCTGGGGCCAGAACATCTTCAACAAGGACTACGCCCAGGTCGCCTTCAACTCGCCGTTCCAGGCGGGCACCACCTCGGCGCCTTTCGTCGATCCGCAGTTCCCGGGCGGGCGGCAGATCTTCTCGCACTTCCTCGCCGAACCGCGCGTCTATGGCGTGACCGGGCGGTTCAACTTCTGATCCGCGGCCAGCGGGCACGAAAGGGGCGCTCCGGCAACGGGGCGCCCTTTTTCATTGCGGGATCGGGAGGGAGGCCTATCCCCGCGCGCCGAACAGCGCGGTGCCGACCCGCACGTGGGTCGCGCCGAGCATCACCGCGGTCTCGTAATCCCCGCTCATGCCCATGCTGAGGCCGCCGCTCACCCCGTGATCGGCGGCAAGCTTGGCGAGAAGGGCGAAGAACGGCGCGGCCTCGGTATCGGCGGGGGGGATGCACATCAGCCCGGCGAGCGGGATGCCGGTCTGCCGCACCTCGCCGAGGAACGCGGGCAGCTCGGCGATCGGACAGCCGCCCTTCTGCGGCTCGTCGCCGATGTTGACCTGGACGAAGCACGGCACCTGCCGCCCGGCCTTGTCCATCGCGCGGGCGAGCGCGGTCAGCAGGCTCGGCCGGTCGAGCGAGTGGATGCAGTCGAACAGCGCCACGGCTTCTTCCGCCTTGTTCGATTGCAGCTGGCCGATGAGGTGCAGTTCGATACTGGGATGCGCCTCGCGCAAGGCGGGCCATTTGCCCTGCGCCTCCTGCACCCGGTTCTCGCCGAAGACGCGCTGGCCGGCCTCGATCAGCGGGGTGATCGCCTCGGGGCCGTGGGTCTTGCTCACCGCGATGAGCGTGACCGAGGCCGGCTCGCGGCGGGCGGGCTTGCAGACGCGGGCAATGTTGGCGCGGACGGCTTCGAGGCGGGATGCTGCGTTTTCCATGCGGCGGCTCTATAGCGGAGCCGTGCCCCGCGCAAAGACCCTCC
The DNA here is from genome assembly GCF_001557325.1 of Erythrobacter donghaensis. GTDB lineage: Bacteria > Pseudomonadota > Alphaproteobacteria > Sphingomonadales > Sphingomonadaceae > Erythrobacter > Erythrobacter donghaensis_B. The sequence continues at coordinate 1,254 of NZ_LSJS01000072.1, read as the reverse complement.
CCGCCCTGTGGCTGATCTCCGACGCGCGCAACGATGCGGTGATCGAGCGGGCCCTCGCCGCGCTGCCGCGTGGTTCGGGCTTGATCTATCGCCACTATCATCTGGACGGGGCCGAGCGCCTCGCGCGCTTTCGCGCGCTGCGGCGGGCGGCGAAGGCGCGCGGGCATGTGGTGGTTCTCGCGGATTCGGCGCTGACCGCGCGCGAGTGGGGCGCGGACGGGATCTATGGTGCACCCCGCGCGCTGTGGCCGCGCCGGGCGGGCCTCATCCACCTTGCCACCGCACATGACCTCGCCGAGCTGGGCCTGGCGGCACGGCTGGGCGCGGATGCGGCGCTGCTCTCGCCGGTGTTCGCGACCCGCTCGCACCCGGACGGCAAGACGCTGGGCGCCGTGCGCTTCCGGCTGCTGGCGCGGCAAACGCGGCTGCCGGTGATTGCGCTGGGCGGGATGACGAAAGCGAGGGCGCGCGCCTTAAGGTGGAAAGGCTGGGCCGCGATCGACGGCCTCTCCCGGTAACGCAAGGAGCGTAGGGGCGATCCCTGCGGCCATGTTGTCCATCGCTCTTTCCTTGACCGGACTCCCGGGAGGATTCATGATGTGTTCCGCACAGGAGAATCCCCATGGCCAGCCGCGCGGTCGCACCGAGTAAACCCGTTCGCCAGACCGACGCCGAATGGCGCGCCGGCTTGCGACGCTCGATGCGCCGGATCGCGCAGATGACCGCCTCGGGCCTGCTGCTGGGGGCGGCGGTGTTCCTCGCCCTCGCGCTCGCCAGCTACACCCAGACCGATCCCAGCCCCTCGACCGCCGCCGACCCGGCCGAGGTCGCCAACTGGATGGGCCGCGCCGGGGCCTGGGCGGCGGACCGGGTGCTGCTGGTGTTCGGCCTGCCCGGGGTGCTGCTGCTGCCGCTGCTCTACGTCTCCGCCCGCAAGCTGTGGCGCGATGTCGAGAACGGGGACGCGCCCGAGACCACCGCCTGGTGGATGCCGACCGCGCTGCTGCTGATCGCGATCACCCTGATCGCGACCGTGCTCGGCCTCGTGTTCGAAGGGCCGGGCGGCACGCTCCCGGCGCAATCGGGGGGCCTTGCGGGCCTGCTCGGCGCGGGCGCGATCCGCGCGGTGGCGGCGCGCTTCGGCGCGGGGGCGGAGGGCTGGGTGATCCTCGGCCTCGCGCTCACCTGCCTCGGCGTCGGCGTCGCGCTGCTGACGCGAATCTTCGCGATCGACTGGCGGGTGCTGCTGAGCCT
>NZ_LSJS01000071.1 GCF_001557325.1 Erythrobacter donghaensis | reverse complement strand
ACGCGCCGGTGGTGCCCGGCTGCATCTTGGTGTTGACGTTGCCGAAGGTGCCCGACAGGGTCGAGCCGAGGTTGGTCATGGCGGTGATCGCGGCGACGGCGATCAGAGCGGCGATCAGGCCGTATTCGATGGCGGTGGCGCCCTGTTCGTCGCGGACGAGGTTCTTGAAGAAGGTCATGTCTAGTCTCCTGGTTTGGTCTTCGGTACCCGTGCCCCCCTGTGTCGCGGCGGGCTGTACTCGTGTTAAACTGCCAGTTCTTGAGAAATTCCTAACTCAGCCGTTCATGTGGAATTTATTTCGACATGGCAGCGACACTCTCGCTCTCGACATTGCCCCACATGTCGATGGTCGTTGTGGCGAGCGCCTGCAGCGCCCCGATCATGGCGATGACGATGAGCGAGAGGATCAGTCCGTATTCGATAGCGGTTGCCCCCGACTGATCGACGACAAGCCTTTTGAAGAATGTCGACAGCATCGGGAAACCCTCTACTTCCTGCGTTCTGACAAGCCCGAGAATCGTTCCGAAACCTTAAGAAAGCGTTGATGGGGCGC
>NZ_LSJS01000070.1 GCF_001557325.1 Erythrobacter donghaensis | reverse complement strand
TTTACGCTACTCCCGCCTACCGCTCAGACACCCCTTGGTGCATAAGAGCGGCTAGCCGGCTCTTTCGCTACCGTGTCCGCGAACTGCGGATGGCAATTCGAAATTCGAATTGAACCACTTATGGCAGGATTGCCCGCACTCACCACACGTTGATAAAGGTGGGTTCTTCCAACGGACCGAGGTTCAGTGTGGCGGAGTCGATGGCAAAGGATATCCGCAAGTCCGAACCAGGCGGGTTTCGGCCCAGCCAACTTGATGCAAGATCGCTCGCGTTGGCCCTGTTGCTCACCGCGCTTCTCGCTGCATTGATCATGTCGCTCGGTGAGAGGTATCGCAATCCGGACGAGACGACCGAATTGTTGACCGTGTTCGACAATTCGCCGCCGTCACAGGACGAAGAGCCTCCTCCTCTTGAAATGCCGCAGGAGCGACCTGATCAGCCGGAAGAGAAATCCGATGCCTCATCGCCACCGCCCGCTCCGGCGCCTGCTCCCGATGCAGGGGCGCCGGACCTTCCGGTCGTGCCCATTCCGGATATCAAGCTGGCGCCCTTGACCGTTCCAGAGGTTGTTCTGCCCGCGACGGGCCGAGGTCTTGCCGTGCGTGACGGCACGCGGAATCTTGGCGCTGGCGCCACAGATGGCAACGACACAGGCGGCAATGGTGCAGGTGGAACGGGATCAGGAGGCAGCGGCACCGGAGGAGGGAAGGGTGCGCGCCGCAAACTGTCTGCGAGCTGGGCGCCCGAGATGGATCTCGCGCAGTTGGACAGATTCTATCCCGAAGCCGCCACAGAAACCGGGGACGGCGGAGTTGCCCTGCTCAAATGCAAGGCGTCCAGGGGCAACCGGGTCCGTGACTGCAGTCTGGTCGACGAACACCCGCGCGGGCTCGGTTTCGGCCGGGCAGCGCTGGCTTCAGAGAAGATCCTGAGGGTGCAGGTGCATGACGAGAGGGGCAGGCGAGTTTACAATGAATGGTTTATCCTTCGGGCAGAATTCCGGAAACCGGAACCAATCAAGAAGGAAATGAAGTAGATACGGGTCTCAGCCCGTCGGCGGCTCGTCCTTCAGCACCTCGTCCTTGTCCTCGACGTTCAACCCGTGCTTCAACAGCATCGGGATCTGGCTGAAGGTGAAGAGGAAGGTGAGCGGCAGGAACACCCAGATCTTGGCCCAGAGCCAGCCTTCGAAGTCCATCTGTGCGCGCAGCACCTCGTTGAGCACGGCAAGGCACAGGAAGAACACGCCCCAATTGCGCGACAGCTTGAGCCAGCCCTCCTCGGTAAGCCCCTCGAAGGCAGCTTCGAGGAGGATGCGCAGCAGTGCCTTGCCCATGGCGAACCCGCCCAGCAGCGCCACGCCGAAGCTGGCGTAGATGATCGTGGGCTTCAGCTGCACGAAGGTCGGATCGCCGAAGAAGATGGTGAGGCTCCCGAAGCCGACGATCAGCGCGGTCGAGAACCACAGCATCGGCGAGACCTTGCCGAGCCGCCATTTCGAGACAAGCAGCGCGGCGACCGCGGCGACCATGAAGGCGGCGGTGCCTGCGATGATCGCGCCAATCTCGCCCACAGGGCTTGGCTCTGCCGGCGATTGCCAGCGATAGACCCCGAGGAACACCAGCAGCGGGCCGTAATCGACCGCGACATTGAGCCAGCCCGAGGCGGCCTTCTTGCCCTCTCCCTCGGCCATCATGCCACCCCGGCGATCACGCGCGCGACGAGGTCGGGGTCGAAGGGGCGCAGGTCCTCCATCTTCTCGCCGACGCCGATGGCGTGGATGGGAAGGCCATATTGCTCCGCCGCCGCGACCAGCACGCCGCCGCGCGCGGTGCCGTCGAGCTTGGTCATGATCAGGCCGGTGACCCCTGCGACCTCCTTGAAGACATCGATCTGCGACAGGGCATTCTGGCCGTTGGTGGCATCTAGCACCAGCACCACGTCATGCGGCGCCTCGGGGTTGAGGCGGCCGAGCACGCGGCGGATCTTGGCGAGCTCTTCCATCAGCTCCTTCTTGTTCTGGAGGCGCCCGGCGGTGTCGACGATCAGCGCGTCGATCCCGGTGTCGGTGGCCTGCCTGACCGCGTCGAACACGATCGCCGCCGGATCGCCGCCCTCGGGGCCGCGCACGAGGTCGACGCCGATGCGGCCCGCCCAGGTCGCCAGTTGGCCGATCGCGGCGGCGCGAAAGGTGTCGCCCGCCGCCAGCAGCACGCCGTAGTCGTCCTCCTGGAACAGGTGCGCGAGCTTGGCGATGGTGGTGGTCTTGCCGCTGCCGTTGACCCCGATCACGAGGATCACCTGCGGACGGGGGAAGGCAGTGATCTCGAGCGGCTTGGCGACCGGGCGCAGGATCGCGGCGATTTCCTCGGCGACCGCCTCCTTCAATTCGCGCGAGGTGATCTCGAGCCCGAAGCGCTTGTCCGAAAGCCGCGCGCGGATGCGGGCGGCGGCGGACGGGCCGAGGTCGGACAGGATCAGCGCATCCTCGACCTCGTCGAGCGTCGCGTCGTCGAGCTTCGCCGTGCCGCCACTGGCGCCCGGCAGATTGGCCGAGAGCCGCTCGGAGGTCTTGGCGAAGCCCCCGAACAGGCGCTGCGTCCAGCTGGTCTGGTTCATGCGAGCAGGCCCTCCCTGACCTCGCTTGGGGTCACATTGATGATCGTGCCTGCCGCCGTGCCGGAGGGCAGGGCGACGGGGGCGTAATTGGGGGCATAGCCGGTGCCGCCGCGCTCGGCGAGGACGGGGAGCGTTTCGCCCACAAGCCCGGCGAGCCACGCCGCGCGGCGTGCGGCGGCGCGGGCGCGCAGGTCTGCGGCGCGGTCCTTGACCACCGCGCGCGCAAGCTGCGGCATGCGCGCTGCGGGGGTGCCGGGGCGGGGGGAGTAGGG
>NZ_LSJS01000069.1 GCF_001557325.1 Erythrobacter donghaensis | reverse complement strand
GGCTAAAGCGGGTCACTGGCCTATGTGAATTCGCCTCTCGCGGGGCTTGCCTAAACCCGTGCCCGAGCCCGCCCCAAGGGCGCTGAAGGGAAGGAATGACGCATGCGATTGGCACTGATCATGGCCTCGAGCCTCTTGACGCTCGCAGCTTGCGACGGGCGCGAGACGACGGACGGGGCCGCAGGAACCGCCACCGGCGATGCCATGGCGAACAGCGCTGCCGATGCCGACGGCGCCTTCGCCGATGCCCCGCCGAACGCGCAGGAATTCGCGCAGCGCGTGGCGATGTCGGACATGTACGAACTCGCCGCCGCGCGCGTTGCCATGCAGCGTGCCGAGGGCACGCCGACCCGCGAATTCGCGCAGATGATGATCACCGATCACACCCGCTCCTCGGAGGCGCTGAAGGAAGCGGTCGCGGCGTCGGGCCAGACCCTGGCGATGCCCGATGCGCTCGACAGCGAGCACAAGGCGCAGGTCGATATCCTCGAAAGCCTGAGCGGCGAGGATTTCGACCGCGAATACATCAGCCAGCAGACCGCTGCCCACCGCAAGGCGCTGACCCTGCTCAAGGCCTATGCCGGGAACGGCGACAGCGCCGAGCTGCGCCAGTTCGCGCAAGGGGCGATCCCCACGATCCAGAAGCACGCCGACTGGCTCGACAACAATTCCCCGAGCCCGGGCGCGACCGGCGGAACGCCGGGTGCGACGATGGATTCCACCCCCGCGCCATAGGCGGGCGGCGGCAGCTCCCATCTCCCGGAGCCCCCGCGCGGACGATCCCGTTCGCGCGGGGGTTTTTGCGTCCGCGGCTCAGCGCTGGGCGCTGGCCGCATCGCGAAGCCGGGCGACGTTGGCGGGCGCGGAATCGGCGGGGGCAGAGTCGCTTGCGGGGTCGGCCGTCGGCGCGGGCCCGGGGGCCTGTCCGGGCTCTTCGGCGAGCGCGGCCATGAAGGTTTCCGACCACCAGCGCACATCGTGCCGGGTGATGGTCGCCAGCATCGCCTGATGCCGCTCCTGCCGCTCGGCGAGCGGCATGGCGAGCGCACGGGCGATACCTTCCGCGATCTCCTCGATCGAATGCGGGTTGACCAGCACCGCCTCCGGCAGCTGCGCCGCGGCCCCGGCAAAGCGCGACAGCACCAGCACCCCCGGATCGGCCGGATCCTGCGCCACGACATATTCCTTGGCGACGAGGTTCATCCCGTCGCGCAAGGGGGTGACGAGGCCGACCCGGGCCGCACGATAGATGCCGAACAGCTCGTCGCGCGAATAGCCCTGGTTGACATAGCGGATCGGCACCCAGTCGATCGAGGCATAGGCGCCGTTGATGTGGCCCGACAGGGCATCGAGCTCGGCGCGGATCTGGCGGTAGCTCGCCACGTCCCCGCGCGAGGGCGGGGCGATCTGGAGCAGGCTGATCTTCTCGCGCAGCTCGGGGTGATCGGCGAGCAGCCGCTCGTAGGCGGCAAAGCGTTCCTGCAGCCCCTTCGAGTAGTCGAGCCGGTCGACCCCGACGATCATGTCGCGCCCCACCGCGCTCGCCACCAGCCGGGTCTCGGCCTGCTTGGCGGCGATGGAATGCACCGCGCCGGAAAAATCGGCGATGTCGAGCCCGATCGGGCAGACCAGCAGCCGGGTGCAGCGCTCGCCGAGGCGCAGCGCATCGCCGTCGATCGTCGCCTCGAACTGGACCGCCGCATAGTCGATGAAGGCCTGCCGCCATTCCTCCGACTGGAACCCGATCACGTCGTAATCGAGCATCCCGCGCGCCAGGTCGCTGTGGCCCGGGAGCGACATCAGCAGGCTTGGCGGAGGCCAGGGGATATGGAGGAAGAAGCCGATCCGGTTGGCAAAGCCGCGCGCGCGCAGCTGGCTGCCGAGCGGCATCAGGTGATAGTCGTGCACCCAGATCAGATCATCGGGCGCAATCAGGGGGCTGAGCGTGTCGGCAAAGCGCTCGTTGACCCGGGCATAGCCGCCGGCAAAGTCGCGCGCGATCTCGGTGAGGTCGAGCCGGTAGTGGAACAGCGGCCACAAGGTGCGGTTGGCGAAACCGTTGTAGTATTCGTCGATGTCCTGCGCCTCGAGGTCGATGGTCGCGGTTGCGACCCCGTCGGCGCGGCGGAAGGCGATCTGGCCGGTGAACTCCTCGGTCTGCTCGCCCGACCAGCCGAACCAAATGCCGTTGCTCTGCCGCAAGGCGGCGGCGAGTGCGACGGCGAGGCCCCCGCGGTTGGCGTTCTCGCCATCGGTTTCGACCTGGACGCGGTTCGATACGGCGATTAGGCGCGGGGTGGACGATTGTGTTTGCGTGTGGGGCATGGGGAGCCCTTTGGTTGCGGCCGCCGGGCCGGAGGAGTGCGCGCGCCCGGGGGAGGGGTTCGCTCCGGACGCCGGGGGTGCCTTGGCGCGAAGGGCGCGGGCAAAAAACCGCCTATGTGATGAAAGCGTCGCCGCTGCCCGTCGCGAGCGCCCTGACGCCCTCGAGAACCGCCGCGGGGTCGGCGAGCATGCCGTCGGCCTGGTCGGCGATGCGCGCGCCGACCGCCAGCCCGCGCCCGCCCAGCGCGCGCGCCGCGGCAATTGCGGGAATATCGGTGAAGTCGTCGCCGATATAGAGCGGGGTGCTCGTGCGGAACGGCGCCAGCGCCATGATCGCGCGCACCGCATCGCCCTTGTCCGCGCCAGGCAGGCGCAGTTCGAACACCATGTCGCCTTCCTGGATGACGAGGCCGTGCGCGGCGGCGCATTCCTCGGCCCAGCGCTCAACCGGCCCGCGCAGGTCGGGGGCGAGGCGGTAGTGGAGGCCGAGGCCGTAGCTCTTCAGTTCGATCACCACGCCCCGCGCCGCGCCGAAGCGGGCTTCCGTTTCGCGCGCGAGGCGGGAAAAGATGCGGGCGGGCGCGGGCGCGCGGCGATGACCGTCATGGCGCAGTTCGAGCCCGTGGCTCGCCGCGACCGTCATCGGCCACAGCGTCCGGCCCCACAACGCGTCGAGCTGTTTGAGCGATCGTCCGCTGATGATCGCGAGCCGGCCCTCGAGCTGCTCGCATGCCGCGGCGACCAGCGTGCGCAGCGCCTCGCCCACCACCACCCCGTCCGGGGTGCGTGCGGTGGGCACCAGCGTGCCGTCGAAATCGAGCAGCAGGGCTAGCGGGGCGCTCATGCTGCGGGCTCCGGTTCGCCTTCGGCATCCTCGTCGGCGCGGATCCCGGCCAGCACCGCGCCCGCGGAGAGACCGTGGACCGCCGCCGACAGCGCGATCGTCACCAGCACCACCAGCCACAGGTCGGCCAGCATCGCGACCGGCGCCATCCCGGCGGCAAAGGCGAGGTAGTAGAGGCTCCCGATCCCGCGCACGCCGAAGGCCGCGGTGACGAAACGTTCGCGCGGGGGCAGGTCGGTGCCCGCCAGCGACACCCAGCCGATCAGCGGCCGGATCGCGAAGACGAGCGCGGCCGCGATGGCGACATGCTCCCAGCGCACATCGCCCGCATAGGTGCCCAGCGCCGCACCCACCATCAGCAGCAGCACGGCGGTCAGCGCGTGTTCGATCGCGAGGTTGAAGAGGTGGAGGTTGCCGTGGAATTCGTGATCGCGCTCGAGCCGACGGAACACCAGTCCCCCCACGAAGCAGGCGATGAAGCCGTAGCCGTGGATCAGCTCGGCAAGCCCGTAGCAGACGAACACGCCGGCCAGCGCCAGCACCCCCGACCCGGTCGCCGCAAGCACGTTGCGCGCCGGCCAGCGGAACACCATCTGCCCCAGCAGCCAGCCCACCCCCGCGCCCGCCAGCGTGCCGGCGAGGATGCGGTAGACGAGATCATAGGCCAGCCAGTCGCCCGCCTCGGTCAGGGTCAGACCCGCGATGGCAGCGAGCCCGAGGTAGACGAACGGGAAGGCGAGCCCGTCGTTCAATCCGGCCTCGGTGGTGAGCGCAAAGCGCACCGGATGCTCGCCGCCCTCGGTCGGCGGGCCGACCTGCACGTCGCCCGCCAGCACCGGGTCGGTCGGGGCAAGCACCGCGCCCAGCAGCAGCGCGCTCGCCAGCGGGAAGCCCGCGGCAAGGCCGACCAGGGCAAGCGCGCCGATGGTCAGCGGCATCGCCACCGCCAGCAGCCGCCATGTCACGCCCCAGCGCGCGAAGGGCCGCACCACGTCGAGCCTGAGGCCGGTCGCGAACAGCGCGACGATCACCGCCATCTCGCTCAGGATCTCCCACCATTCGGGATCGGCGATCGGGCGGAACAGCGGCGGATCCTCCGGGAGCGCCAACGCGCAGGCGGCACCTGCCAGGATCAGCAGCGCCGAAGCCGCCGGCTCGCGGCCCGAGACGAAGCGCGGCAGCCAATATGCGAGGATGATCGCGGCGCCCGCGAACAGCAGGAATTGGTGATAGGACATCGAGATGTTGCTCTGCCGCAGGTGGCCGGTGAGGACGGAGCGTGGAATTGGCGGTGCTGCTGCCTCTGGGCACTAACCCGGGATAGGAACGCAGGCAGTTGGCGCTGCGCGGCGGCACCCTAGGGTGAACACGCCGACTGCCCGGCAGCCCAGTCACGAAAGGCCCTCCATGTCGTTTCTCGACCGTATCGCCTCCGCGCTCGCCCCCGCCGCCACCGACGAACAGCGCCGCGAGACGCGCGCCGCCTTCGAGGAAATGTCGGTGGGCGAGCCCTTCGCCGAGGAGATCCTCGCCCAGCACCGCCGCATCGAGGAGCTGTTTGCCGAAGCGCGCGCGGCGAGCGGGCCCGGCGCCGATGCGCTGGTGCTCGAACTGGCGGTGTTGCTCAACGCCCATTCGATGGCCGAGGAGGCGGTGATCTATCCCGAGATCTCGGAGAATTCGAGCAAGGCGCACGCCGGCATGGCCTATGAGGAGCACGCCATGACCAAGGTGCAGCTCGCCGCGCTCCAGAAGCTCCAGCCCGGCACGCAGGAATGGCACGAGAAGCTCGACCATATCGAGAGCGCGGTGCAGCAGCACGTCCACCAGGAAGAGGGCAGCTGGCTGCCCGACGTGATCCGCTATGCGCCCGTCGACGTGCGGCAGCGGATGAGCGTCGACTTCCGCGAGTATTTTGACCGCTTCGACCGCAGCTGACTTCCCTGCCCCGGCACGGCCTGCGACCCGCCGTGCCGCCGCAGGACTGGCCCGCAAGACCTGGGGAACATGGTTTCCCCTCGTCTTGCGGGCCTTTTCATGCCCGGCCTCGTGGGCGGGCATCCGGCCACAAAAAACCCCGCCCATCGCTGGGCGGGGAGTTGATTTGGGGCAATGACCGGACGAAGTGGAAACCTAACGCGCGTCCGGCCACCGAGTCACCAGAGGGATCGGGACACCCCCGGGTTCGGCGATGCTGCCTGCCCCGCAACAAGCACGCTCTAACCTAGATTGTATCTGCAGAAATTGTAAGATTTCGGGAGGTCTGAAGCCCGCACAGGTGCTGTCCCGGCGTCCGACCCGCACCAAAAAAGCGCCCCGGCCACATGGGCCGGGGCGCGGGGAGGAGGGGCGACGACAGACGGGGGCGTGTCCGCCGCCGCTTTCGATCAGCTCGTGGTGGACCCCGATTTTCCGGTGGTCTGGCTACCCGAGCCGGTCGATCCCGATGAACTGCTTTCGCTGCCGGAGGTGCCGCCGCTCTGGCCCTCGCTCTGACGCTTCTTGCGCCATTCCTCGAACTTGCTGTTGAACTCGTCCTGCTGGGTCTGGCGGTATTCGTTGTAGTCGTTGTCGAACTGTTCCATCTGGCGCTGACGCCACTGGCTGTAGCTCGGATCGTGGTGGTGGCCCTGGTTGCCCTGGCCGTGCTGACCCTGCTGGCCATACTGATGGCTCTGGCCGGAACTGCCCTGGCCCTGCTGGCCCTGGCCCCACTGGCTCTGCCCGTGCTGCGAGTGGCCCATCATGGCGCTCTGTCCGCCCTGGCCGCTCGATCCGAAGCCGCCCTGACCGCCGCCATAGCCACCCTGGCTGCTGCCCTGGCCGTAGCCGCTCTGGCCGTAATTGTCCTGGCCATAGCCCGCGCTTTGACCGCCGTAGCCGCCGTAGTTGCTCTGGTTGCCATAGCCGCCCTGCGCGCCAGCGGGGCCCTGACCCTGGCCGAAATTGCCCTGGCCGGACTGGCTCTGCCCGTATTGGCTCTGGCCCTGCTGGCCCTGCTGGCCATATTGGCCCTGCTCCTGCTGGCCGAACCGGCCGGGACGATTGCTCTGATCCCATTCCCCGCCGCTCTGGCCGTGCTGGTGATCGCTTTGCTGCATCTGATGATCGCGGCCGGCGTGGCCCTGGCCCTCGCGGTTCTGATTGCGCTCGTTCGCCATGTCTTCATCCTTTCCGGTTGGGGTTCCGGCCCGGCTGGCCCGCCGCGCTGGATCCGGATTTGAAGGTGGCAGGCGCGGCTTGCGACCCCCCTATCCTGCATTACCCACGCCGGACGACCCGCCGTCATCGCGGGCCGACCCGCCGAAAACGGCCACCGCGGGCGCGCAAGGCCCGTGCGCCATCAGCCAGATAGGAGGGGAACGTGCGTGGCAAACCTTTGCAATTGGTCCGCCACTCCCCCGGCGCTGCCACGCGCGCGATTTCTCTTGCTAGTCATTTGCGACTGCCCCTACGATGATCTGCAAGTTGAACACGATAAGCCGCATGGAATCGGCTGGCAGCGTAACTTTTGATCGAGAGAATCGGAGCCAAATCGGGGAAGGTGCAATTCCCGCAACAGACCAAGGAGCGAGCACGTGTTCAACGCATACCTGCTGCGCCTCATGCATGCTGCCGAACTGGGTGACCAGGAGATCCAGGCGATCGAGGAATTGTGTCGCCAGCCCCGTGAGATCGGCGCCAAGAAGTATCTTTCGCGCGATGGCGACGAGATGCATTCCTTTCCGGTCGTGCTCAGCGGTTGGGCTGCACGCTACCAGATCCTGCGCAACGGCGCGCGGCAGATCACGCGGCTGCTGCTGCCGGGCGATGCCTTCTATTTCGATTGCTCGCCCAACGGCATCGCGATCGAGGAAGTGATCACGCTGAGCCCGTGCAAGATCGTCAACATCACCCACGCCGATATGCGCCGTCTGATCGACCGCTTCCCGACCATCGGCGATGCGATGCGATCCTATGGCTGCATGGAGAACGCGGTGCTTGCCTCGTGGGTGGTCAATGTCGGCCGCCGCGACGCGCTGGAGCGGATGGCGCACCTCATCTGCGAGGCGCATTACCGGCTGTCGCTGGTCGATCCGCACCAGGGCCAGCAGATCTATTTCCCGCTGACGCAGGATGATCTGGCGGACGTGCTGGGCCTCACCCCGGTGCACATCAACCGCAAGCTCCAGCAGCTGCGGCAGGAAGGGCTGATCACGCTGCGGTCCAAGCAGCTGACGATCCACGACCTGCGCACGCTGCAACAGATCGCGGGCTTCGATCCCTCCTACCTCGCGCCGCGGGTTCAAACCCTGCGGGAGCGCGAGCGCCTCAGGGTCATCGCCGCCTGACCTCCCGCCGCCGCCCGCCGGGGACGCCTGCTAGCGGGCGTCCCCGGCAGCGCGTGCGAGCGCGGCCATGATGCGCGCAGCATCGGCGGGCTTGGTGAGGTAGCCGTTGCCCGCCAGATCATCCGGCAGCATCGCGGCGTCATAGCCGGTCAGGAACACGAACGGGATGCCTTGCGCCTTCAGCGCGCGGGCGAAGTCGAATGACAGCCCTTGGCCGAGATTGATGTCGATCAGCACCGCATCGATCGGCCCCTCCTCGAGCAGCGAGGGCAGATCGGGGATCCGCGCCGAGATCGCGATCACCTTGGCGCCCGCGGCTTCGAGCAGCTGACGGCAGTCCTGCGCCTGGTAATAGTCATCCTCGAGAATGACGATGCGGTAGCCCGAGAGGGTCTGGTCGGTCATGTTCGCTCCCGTCACGATCGGGGGTCAAGGATGCTGCCGGCGTCGACCAGCGGGAATTCGAGCTCGGCAAGGACGCCGGTGTCGTGGACGATGAAGGAACCCTTTCCCTGCAATTCGTAGGGAACGCGTTCCTCGATCAGCTTGCGGCCGAAGCCCTTGCGGTTCTGCCTGGTCTTGCGCAGCTGCGCTCTTTCCTGCCAGCGCAGGCTGAGCCACTGCCGCTCGTCGCGCTCCTCGATGGTCCACACGATCCGGATGTAGCCGCTGTCGCCGAGCGCGCCGTACTTGATCGAGTTGGTCGCCAGTTCGTGTATCGCGAGCGTCACGATCTCCGCCGCGTGGGGCGAGAGCGCGACATCGGGCCCTTCGACATGGCACTTCTCGGGTTGCACGGCGTGGACCAGCAGCTCCTCGCGCACAAGCTCGGAAAGATCGACGTTGCGCCCGGGCGAGCGGGTGAGGGTGCTCTGGGTGCGGCCCATCGCCTGGAGCCGCCCGATCAGGCGATCGACATACTCGTCGACATGGCGGTGGCTCGGCGCCGAAAGCCGCGCGACCGAGCGGACCATGCCGATGAGGTTCCTCACCCGGTGCTGCAATTCGGCGACCAGCAGCCGCTGCCATTCCTCCTCGCGGCGGCGCTGGGTGGTGTCGACCATCGCGCCGAGCATGCGCACCGGCTTGCCCAGCTCGTCATAGAGGAAGCGCCCGCGCGCCAACATCCACACCACTTCGCCATCGGGCCGGCAGATGCGGTACTCGTTGACATAGTCCTGCCCGCTTTCCATCGCCGCGTTGATCCGCGCGGCAGACGCTTCGCGGTCGTCGGGATGAACCCGGTCGGCCCACGCCTCATAGGACGGCTCGATCTCGCCCGGCTCGTAACCTTCCATGCGGTAATGCTCGTCGGACCAGTAGAGTTCGCCGGTCTCGACGTTCCAGTCCCACAGGCCCACCTTGCCGATCTCGCTCGCCACGCGCAGCATCTGCGCGCCGTGGGCAAGCTCGCGCTCGGCCACACGGCGGTTGGTGATGTCGGTCGACATGCCGAACCACTCGGTGATCGCGCGCTGCTCGTCGAACACCGGAACGGCGCGCGAATAGAGCCAGCCGATCTCGCCGTCGGGCCGGATGTAGCGATGCTCGATCTCGATCGGCTGCCGGGCGGCGATGGCGGCGTCGACTGCCTCGCGCACCATCGCGCGGTCGGAGGGCGTCACGAACTCCTCGATCCAGTCGCCCGGACCGGTGGCCTCGCCGAGCAGGTTCTTGCCGCCGAGCTGCTCCATCACCGTTCCTTCGGGGTTCATCCGGAAGATCAGGTCCGAGGTTGCCTCGATCAGCGAATTGAGGCGGTTCTCGCTGTGGCGCAGGGCGAGCTCCATCGCCTTGCGCTTGCCGATATCCTCGAACAGGATCCCGAGCCGATGCGGTGCGGTCTCGCCGATCGGAAAGGCGAAGACATCGAACCAGCGGTTCATTGCCTGGGATTCGCTTTCGAACCTTTCGGCAACGCCCGTCATGGCGATGCGGCCATAGGTGGCGATCCACTTGTCCTCGATATCGGGCTGGAGCGAACGCATGGTCTTGCCGACCGGATCGACCAGGCCGGACTGGGCGAGAAATGCGTCATTGCCCTCGATGAACAGGTAATCGATCGGGCGGTTGTCGGCATCGAAGATGACCTCGATGACGCAGAAGCCCTCGTCGATGGCGTCGAACAGCAGCTTGTAGCGCGCATCCGCCTCGCGGCGCGCTTGGCGGGCCGCGTGTTCGCCGGTGATGTCGCGGATGTGCGCCATGACCGCGCTTTGCCCGGCATAGTGCAGCGGGGTCAGCACCACCTCGTAGACATTCGGGTACTGGGCGCCGTGGCGCACCAGAACCTCGGGCGCGCCGCTGAGGATGACCCGTTCGAGATCCGGCGCCCACTGCGCCGCAGCCTCGGGGAAGCGCGCGCTGAGGGTGCTGCCCGTCAAGTCCTCGGTCTGGAACAGTTGGTACAACGCCGCATTGGCAGCGAGATAGCGCCAGTCGGTCACCTCCTCGCCCGGCACGCCGACGGGCTCGAGTATGCAGACCGCATCGGGCAGCGCGCCGAAGGCGGCGCCGAACAGGTTGTTGTCGGTTTCGGGAGAGAAGTCGGCCATGCCCTCTGCTTTCGCGCTGTCCCCCAGCATACGAACCGCGCCCCGAAAGCTGCTTAACATATGTTACATGGGCAGAAAGCCCTTAGCGGCGTGCTAAATCAGGATAGGGACGCGAAGGGCACCGAGGCGCAGGCGGGAGGACCCTTTCAGCGGAGATTCCCCATGCGCATGATCCTTACCTTGCTGGCCCTGGGTGCAGGTGCCTATGTCCTCACGCGGCGCAAGGGCAGCGCCGATGCCCCGCACAGCGCCGCCTTTGCCGACGACCAGCCCGCCCACGGCACCCGACCCGTGCGCGATGCCGGGCCCGAGGCGATGCGCGATCCCCCAGCTGATGCGTGGAACGGGGTCGACGAGGCGAGCGACCAGAGCTTCCCGGCGAGCGACCCGCCTGCCACCTATTGAGGGTGCAGGCCGTCGACAATCCTGCACGGCACCGTCACGCCGTCGCACCCGTCCGTCGGCCAATCGCATGCAGGGTGGCGATGTGAATATCCAAGGTTAGTGTCATCAAGCGCGTGTTCTTCTTGATAATGCCGGGCTTTCAGCCTGACCTAACCGGGAATATCGACGATGCCGACATTGACTGCTGCAGGGATCGAACCCCTGTTCCGCCTGCTCGGGCGCTACATGCCGCTCGAGGAAGCCGATCGCCGCGCGCTCGCAACGCTCGAGACCGGGCCGGTGTGCCATGCCGAAGCGCGCAGCGACATCGCGCACGAGGGCGAGAACCCGACCGTGATCCGCCTGCTGATCTCGGGCTGGGCCTGCCGCTACAAGGATTTGCCCGACGGGCGCCGCCAGATTGTCGGCTTCTTCCTGCCGGGCGACTTCTGCGATCTCAACATCTACATCCTTTCGCAACTCGACCACTCGATCGGCGCGCTGACCGCGGTGCGTTACTACGAGATCCAGCCGCACCAGTTCCAGCAGGTGGTGGACGAGCGCCCGCACCTGCTGCGCGCGCTGCTGTGGCACGAGAAGGTCTCGGCCGGGATCCAGCGCGAATGGCTGCTCTCGATCGGCCAGCGCTCGCCGCTGGAGCGGCTGGGGCATCTGTTCGTCGAGCTCTATTATCGCCTCAAGGCGGTGGGGCTGGCGACGGGCACGGGCTTCGACCTGCCGATCACCCAGAACCACCTCGCCGAGGCGAACGGCCTCAGCCTCGTGCACATGAACCGCACCTTGCAGGAAATGCGCCGCGAGGGGCTGATCGAGCTGTCCGAACGGCAATTGCGGATCGTCGATCTCGACCGGCTGAAGCGGGTGACGATGTTCAACGACAACTACCTGCACTTCAACCGCTAGCAGTCAGCTACAGCGCGGGGAGGGTCTGGCTGGCGAAGCCCCAGCCCTTCAGCGGGGGGGCGGCGGCGCGCTCGACCAGCGCTGCCGCGTCGCCGATCGCGAAGGGATGGGCGCTGGCGCTGTCGGCGAGCTCGTCCCACGTCACCGGCACCGCGACCGGCGCGCCCTCGCGCGCCCGGGCGGAGTAGGGCACCACCGCGGTGCTGCCGCGCTGGTTGCGCAGCCAGTCGATGAAGATGCGGCCCTTGCGCCTGGCCTTGCTCATCGTCGCCGTGAAGCGGTCCGGCTGCGCGATGCTCAGCGCCTCGGCAAAGCGGCGGGCGAAGTCCTTGTGCGCGTCCCACGCATGGCCGGGGGTGAGCGGGGCGACGACATGCACTCCCTTGCCGCCCGAAAGCATCGCGAAGCTGGCCAGGCCGATGTCGGCAAGGTGGCGGCGGATGTCCTGCGCGGCCTGCCTGACCTCGTCCCAGCCGAGGCCCTCGTCGGGATCGAGGTCGAAGATCATCCGGTCGGGGGCCTCCACCGCATCGGCGCGCGAGCCCCAGGCGTGGAATTCGATCGTGCCCATCTGCACGCATTGCAGGATGCCGCGCGCGTCGGCGAGCGCGAGATAGTCCTCGGTCCCGCCGTCCTTCTCGCGGATCGGCACGCTGCGCACCGCGTCCCCCAGCGCGCCGCCGTCGTGCTTCTGGAAGAAGCATTTCTTCGCGCGGCCCTGCGGACAGCGGACGAGGCTGACCGGGCGGTGGCCGAGGAAGGGCAGCATCAGCGGCGCGACGGCGGCGTAGTAATCGGCCAGATCGCCCTTGGTCTCGCCGCTTGTCGGAAAGATCACCCGTTCGCGGCTGGAGATGGCGACGCCGGGCACGGGCGCGGGGGCGGGGGCGGGTGTCTCGGGCTTCACGGCCTTTGCCGGCTTGTCGGAGCGCAGGCCGATGAAGCTGGCGTGCCGCACGCTGCCGGAGGCGGTGAACTCGGCGAAGGCGATCTCGGCGACGAGCTTGGGGGTGAGCCAGGTGACGCCGCGCGCGGCCGCGCGGCCCACCTCCACCGGCGGGGTCTTGCGCGCGAGCGGCTGCATCCGGGCGGCAAGATCGGCCATGGTGTCGGCATCGAAGCCGGTGCCGACATTGCCCTTGTGGACCAGCGCGCCGCCCTCGTTCTGGGCCAGCAGCAGCGAGGCGAAGGGCCGCCCGCGGGCGCTCGAAGCCTTGAAGCCGATGACGACAAATTCCTGCCGCCGGGTGCATTTGACCTTGACCCAGTTGCGGCTGCGACGGTGGGCGTAGGCCGCGTCGATCGCCTTGGAAATGATCCCTTCCTGACCCGCGCCGCACATCGCATCGAACAGCTTCTCGCCCGCGCCGATCACGTGGTCGGCGATGTGGATGGGTGGCTCGGCCTCGGCGAGCAGCGCTTCGAGGCGCTCCTTGCGTTCGATGTTGGGTAGCGCGGTCAGATCCTCGCCGTCCACTTCGAGGAGATCGAAGGCGTGGAAGGCGAGCGCATCGCCGGGCCCTTGCGACCCGTGGCCGCGCTTGAGCACGTTCTGGAGGGTCGAGAAATCGGGATTGCCGTCGGCGTCGCTCGCCACGATCTCGCCGTCGATCAGCGCCGGGGGCAGGTCGAGCGCGGCGATGGCGGCGGCCAAGGGCGCGAACTTGTCGGTCCAGTCCTGCCCGGTGCGGGTGAAGACGCGCACCTCATCGCCCTTGGCCGCGACGAGCGCGCGGTAGCCGTCGAACTTGATTTCGTGCATCCAGCCGTTGCCGGCGGGGACGGCATCGACCAGCGTTGCGAGCTGCGGCTTGCGGAAGGCGGGGAGCTTGGCCGCTTTCGCCTGCGCGGAGCGCTTGGGCCTGGGCTTCGGCGGTTCGGCCGGTTTCGTCTCAGCCGCCTTCCCCGCCGCGATCTCGGCCATCGCGCGACCGGTCGCGATGCTGGTCAGCGCCTGCTCCACCAGCGTGTCGTCTTCCCCGGCGAAGGCATCGGTGACCTTGCGCAGCAGCCAGTTCTCGCGCTTCTCGCCCGGGCGCGGCTTCAGGCGGACCAGCATCCATTCGCCCTTCATCCGCTCGCCATCGAGCGTGAAGTGGAGGTGGCCCTCGTCCAGATCCTTCGCGCTCTTGCCAGCGATCGGCGCCCAGGTGCCGCGGTCCCACAGCATCACCGTGCCGCCGCCATACTCGCCCTTGGGGATGGTGCCTTCGAAGGTGGCGTAGCTGAGGGGATGGTCCTCGGTGCGCACCGCCAGGCGTTTGACGGCGGGATCGAGGCTCGGCCCCTTGGTCACCGCCCAGCTCTTGAGCACGCCGTCGACTTCGAGGCGCAGGTCCCAGTGGAGCCGCGTTGCCGCGTGCTTCTGGACGATGAAGCTGTTGCCCGCCGCCTTGCCCGCTTTGCCCTGCGGCTCGGACGTGCGGGCAAAATCGCGCTTTGCGTTGTAGGCGGCGAGCGGGTCAGACTTCCGGGGCATCGCCGTCCTCTGCAATGCCGTGCCGCGCCAGCTTGTGCTCCAGCAGCGAGAGGAGCGAGAGCACCACCAGGCCGATCGGCGCGGCGGTTGCCACCAGCGGCCACTGTGCGGCCCCGCAGGCAACGCCGATCACGCTGGTCAGGAACAGGTGCACGGCGGTGGTGATGTTGTGCACCTCGCCCTTGCTGAACACGATCAGCCCGGCTCCGACGATCCCGACGAAGGCACCCGCGGCCTCGAACAGGCGCAGCGGATCGGCATTCTCCATCGGCATCGAGGTGTAGAGACCAAGCACCGAAATCGTCAGCGCAGCGGCGGCGAGGCAGATCAACCCGTGGGTGCGCAGGCCCGCGGCATGGCCGCGCAGTTCGCGGTCGAGCCCCAGCAGCAGCCCGAGCACCGTTGCCACCCCGAGCCGCAGCACCAGATCGATATCGATCGCCGCAAGCGGCGCGGGGGGGTTGAGGGTCATCAGGCGCTCTTGCGCTTGCTCGCGGGCGCCTTCTTCGCGGGAGCCTTCTTGCGGGCCGGAGCCTTGCCCTCGCTCCCGACCGACTTTTTCAGCGCCGCCATGAGGTCGACGACATTCCCGCCGCGGCTTTCGGGCTCGCCCGCGTCCTCGATGATCGCCTTGCCGGTCTTCGACTTCGCCTTCTTGGCGATCAGCGCCTTGAGCGCATCGACATAGCGGTTCTCGAACTCGCCTGCATCGAAGGGGGCGGTGCGCTTGTCGATCAGCGCAGTGGCGAGATCGAGCAGCTCGGGATCGGGCTTGGCATCGTCGATATCGGCAAAGAAGCTGCGCCCGGCGCGCACCTCGTCGGCATACCGCAGCGTCTCCAGCAGCAGCCCCTTGCCGCAGGGTTTCAGGGCGACGAGCTTCTCGCTTCCCCGCACCGAGAGCTGGCCCAATGCAACCTTCTTCGACTGCCGCAAGGCCTCGCGCAGCACCACGAAGGCTTCTTCGGCGAGCTCGTCCTTGGGGGCGACGTAATAGGGCTTCTCGAAATAGAGCGGGTCGATCTCGTCGCTGCCGACGAATTGCACGAGTTCGAGCGTGCGGCGGCTTTCGATCTTCACCGCCTCGATCTCGCGCTCCTCGAGCAGGACATATTGCCCCTTCTCGACCTCGTAGCCCTTGATGATCGCGTCGCGGTCGACCGGGCCGATGCCGGGGACGACCTTTTCATAGGCGATGCGCTTGCCGCTGGGCTTGTGGATCTGGTTGAAGCGGATCGCCGCGCCCGCCTTGGTGGCGGCGAAGACCTCCACGGGGATCGAGACGAGGGCAAGGCGGATCTGCCCCGACCAATAGGCGCGTGCTGCCATGCTTGATGCCTCCCGGGTCCAATCGTCCGCCCGGTGCGCTGTGCCGCGCGCACACTCCTCCCGCACTAACCTAGGCGTGTGCCGCCCCCCGGCGCGCGGCCGAAAAGGGGGCGGTCCGATCCGAATCGAACAGGACCGTACCAAGGAGAGACCCCATGCCGCGCACATCTG
Source organism: Erythrobacter donghaensis (assembly GCF_001557325.1). GTDB lineage: Bacteria > Pseudomonadota > Alphaproteobacteria > Sphingomonadales > Sphingomonadaceae > Erythrobacter > Erythrobacter donghaensis_B. The sequence goes on along the minus strand of NZ_LSJS01000069.1, from coordinate 13,304 downwards.
CCCGCAGCCACGCCCGCAAGGCCCGCAACCAAGAGCCTTCGAGCTTCATCGCCACCGCCGCCAGGAGCGTGCTGGTCACCGCCGGGGTCGCCGCGATCGCCAACCTCGGGCGCAAGGCCATGACCCAGGCGCCGACCGCGATGGCGCGCGACTGGTGCGAGGGGCTGACCCGCGAGCACGAGGCGACTCTGGCCGCGATCGACAAGCTGATGGCGACCTCGGCCGAACACCCCCAGCGCCGCACCATGCAGCTCACCGCGATCAAGCACATGATCACCAAGCACGCGCTGCAGGAGGAGAACGTCATCTACCCGATGATCGCACGCGAGGCGGCCGATGCGACGGGCGAGCTCAACAAGGAGCACGGCGAGGTCAAGGCGATGCTGTTCGAGCTGACCCGCATGGACAAGGCCGACCCCGGCTTCGCGACCACTCTGGCGCAGCTGCGCAGCGCGCTCGAAGAGCACATGCGCGAGGAGGAGGACGAGCTCTTCCCGGCGCTGCGCGAACGCCTCTCGGACGAGGAAAACCGCAAGCTCACCCGCGCGATGAACATGGCCGGCGTGATGGTCGCCTGAACACTGCTCCCCCCGAATAGAAGGAATATTGCATGGCCAAGCAGCCGCAACGTGATGCGCTCCAGATGCTCGCCGACGATCACCGCACCGTCGAGGCCTTGTTCGAGAAATACGACAACGCCCGCAGCGCCTCGGTGCAGGCCAAGATCGTGCGGCAGATCTGCGAGGAGCTGACGATCCACGCGATGGTCGAGGAGCAGGTCTTCTACCCCGCCGTGCGCGAGGCGGTGGAGGACGACATGATGGACGAGGCGCAGGTCGAACACGACAGCGCCAAGACGCTGATCCTCTCGCTGATGACGGCCGAGCCGGGCGAGCAGTTCTTCGAGGCCAAGGTCAGCGTCCTCAAGGAACAGGTCGAACACCACGTCTACGAGGAGGAGCGCCAGCGCGGCAGCATGTTCGCGCAGGTGCGCAAGGCCGACATCGATCTCGACGCGCTCGGGCAGGAGATGGCGGCCTTGAAGAAGCAGCTGCAGGAGCAGGCCAAGGCCGGGGGCCTGCCGCAGCCGGAGAAGGTGGCGCTGCGGGCGTGACGATGGTCGGCGATGTTGTGCCGGGCATGGAGGAGCTCCATACCGCCGCGCGCGCGCTGCTCGAGACGCTCGATGCGGCGGGGATCAAGCTGGTGACGGCCGAGAGCTGCACCGGCGGCTTCCTCGCCTCGCTCCTGACCGACATCGAGGGGCTGAGCCACGGCTTCGACCGCGGGTTCGTGACCTATTCGAAAAGCGCCAAGCAGCAGATGCTGGGGATCGACCGCGCGCTTATCGAGCACAGCGGCGCGGTCAGCGGACCGGTGGTGCGCGCGATGGCGCAAGGCAGCCTCGATCGCTCGCGCGGGGGGCTGGCGCTGGCGATCACCGGCTTTGCCGGGGCATCCGACCCCGACGAGAGCGAGAGCCCGGGGGTGACCTATGTCGCCGCGGCGATCCCGCACCAGTCGTGGGTCTATCGCGAGGATTTCGGCAAACGCCCGCGCGAGGATGTCCGCAACCTCGCCGCCGCCGCGGCGCTCGCGGCAGGGATGCAGGCGATGGCGTGGAAGCAGGCGCTCTAGCAGGGCCGGGCTAGCATGCGTCCGGCGCAGGCGTGATCGCAAGCGCGAGATCGTGCCCGCCGCCCACCGCCAGCACCACCAGCGAGCCATCCTGCCGGGTGTGCACTGCGTGGGTCTCGCGCCTGCCGGTGACGGTGTTGAACTGCGTCACCCCGTAGCAGCCCGGCGCAAGTCCGGTCAGCTCGATATGCGCGGCGATGCTCTCCTGCCGCTCGTCGGGCATCAGGCAGATGATCGCCTGATGCGCATCGCCGCAGCCCGTCACCAGCCCGTCGAATTCGTGCACCGCGAGCCGGCTTGCGAGCGGTGCGCGCGCGAAACGGGCCCAGTCGATCAGCGGCAGGAAGGCGGCGAGCAGGCCTTGCGCCTCGTGCATTGCGGGCAGCAGCACGTGGGGGTGGCGATAGGGCCAGCGCATCCCGCCCCCTGCGCCCCCGCTCGCCAGATGCGCCCATTGGGTGCGGCGGAAGCAGCCGAGGTCGAAGCTTGCGGGCAGGCTCGTGCCGTCGTCGCAGAAGGTGTGGACCGGGCCGTGCTCGCTGTCCATCAGCGGGCGCAGCGGCGGGCATTCTGCGAGCGCCGCGCCAAGCAGCCGCACCGTCGCCTCGGCCGGGGCGAGCGTGCTTGCGGGTGCATCGAGCGTGCCGTGCTCGTAGAGATGGACGCTCGCGAAATCGAGCGCGGGGTGGCGGAACACCACCTCGCCCAGCAGCGGAGCGGCGACCAGATTGGGGTGGAACACCGAAACCGTCTGGAGATGCGCGCGGCCGTGGCGGGCGATCTCCTCGGCCCGCAAGGCCTCCGAGACCTCGGTGACGAAGGCATGGGTCGCGGCGAGATCGCCGCCGGCGTAGAAGGCGTCGATCTCGTTCCACAGATCCCACGCGAACACGGCGGGGCTCGCCCCCCAGCGCCGCGTGGCAAAGCGCAGCCGCTCGATCACCGCGGCGCGGGTCGCGGCGCAGGTGAACATCGTCTCGGGCCCCGCGCAAGGCCCCCCGCGCCGGGCGGCATAGGGGTGGTGATGCCAGCGGCGGGTCATGAAGAAGGTGTCGAACGGGGTGAGCAGGAAGCGGATGCGGTGCCGCTCCCCCAGCGCGATCAGATCGTCCCACAGCTGCACCATGGCCGGGCTGAAGGCGCCGACGCGGTGCTCGAGATGTCGCCCGCGGCCCTGGCTGTAATCGAGCATCAGCCTGAGGCAGGTGACCCCCTGCGCCGCGAGCGCGGCGAAGTGGCGCTCGACCAGGCCCGGGTCGCGGCGGCGGTAGAGCGGGGCGAGATTGGGCCACGTGATCGCCTCGTTGTGGCCGACCGGGTGCCACGGCTCGCCCGCCTCGGTCTCGAAATAGGGTGCCCCGGCAGCGACGCGGATCCAGCCCCCGAGGTCCGATGGAGGCCCGGGCGCGGCGACGCGGCGCAGCGCCTTGCCGTCACGTGCGGCGGCGGCGCCGCTGTTCATTCCGCCGCCACCGTCCCGGGCCCCGCCAGCGCCGCGCTTCGCCAGTGCGCATCGAGCCGCCGCCACGTGGCGAGCGCCTGACCGACGATCTGGTCCATGTTGTAGTAGCGATAGGTTGCGAGCCGTCCCACGAAGGTGACGTTGTCGCAGGCCCGCGCGAGTGCATCATAGCGCTTGTAGAGCGCCTGTGCCTCCGGGTTGGGGATCGGGTAATAGGGATCGCCCACGGCCGCCGGGTACTCGCGGGTGATGCTGGTGAGCGGGGCGTGCTGGCCGGTCAGGTGCTTGTATTCGGTGATCCGGGTGTAGGGCACGCTCTCGTCGGGATAGTTCACCACCGCCACCGGCTGCGCCTGTTCGCACGGCAGGGTCTCGTGCTCGAACCGCAGCGAGCGGTAGGGGAGCTTGCCCAGCCGGTGCCCGAAATATTCGTCGATCGGCCCGGTCCACACGAGGTGATCCCAGGTGATCCCGTCGGGCAGGTCGGCAAAGCCCGTGCCGGTCATCACCGTGATCCGCGGCTCGTCGAGCATCCGGGCGAACATCGAAGTGTAGCCGTCGGCCGGCATGCACTGGTAGGTGTCGGTGAAGTAGCGGTCGTCGGTGTTGGTGCGCGCCGGCACGCGCGCGGCGACCGACTTGTCGAGTTCGCTCGGATCGACGCCCCACTGCTTGCGGGTGTAGCCTTCGAAGAACTTGGCGTAGAGATCCTCGCCGACCTGCGAGACGACCTGGTCGCGCGAAGTGCGCACTTGCGCAACGGGAACCGCCACCGACGCGAGAAAGCCTTCCGCCTCGGCATCGGTCGCAAGGTCGAGGCCGTAGAGCTGGTTCAGCGTCGTGCGGTTGATCGGCATCGGCACCAGCGCCCCCTCGACCGAGGCGAGCACGCGGTGCTCGTAGGGCCGCCAGCGGGTGAAGCGCGAGAGGTAGTCGAGGATCTCGCGGCTGTTGGTGTGGAAGATGTGCGGCCCGTATCTGTGGACGAGGATGCCGGCCACGTCGCGGCGGTCGAAGGCATTGCCGCCGATGTGATCGCGCTTGTCGATCACCAGCACCGAACGGCCTGATCCCGCCGCAATCCGCTCGGCCATCACCGATCCGGCAAAGCCCGCGCCGACCACCAGCACATCGTAATGGCGCGGGGGTGACCGGTCGCGGTCGCGGTCGCCGGCGCTGCTCGCGCTGCGGCGGCCCTTGCCGACGATCGCGCGAATCTGGCGCTTCACCAGCGCGGTCTCGAGCTTCTTGGCGATGCTGCCGGCGATACCGTCCCAGCTCTTGTCGGCAAGGCAATCGCGCACCTCGGCCCGCCACGCGGCGCGCACGCCTTCGTCGGCGGCAAGCAGGTCTTCGCATTGCGCGACGAAGGCGGCCGGTTCATCGGCGATGCGCACCATGTCGAGGTGGCCGTAGCCTGCCACCACGTCGCGGATCGAGGTCGAGACCACGGGGAGCCCGGCGGCCATGTATTCGGGGGTCTTGGTCGGGCTGATGAAGTCGGTCGCGGCGTTGCGCGCGAAGGGCATCAGGGCGATGTCCCACCCGGCGGCATAGGCGGGCAGCTCGGCATAGTCCTTGCCGCCCAGCCAGTGGATGTTGGGCGCGCGCGGAAGATCGGATTCGGCGATCTTCACCACCGGGCCGACCATGACGAACGACCATTCCGGGCGCGCCTGCGCCGCCGCGGCGAGCAGGCCCAGATCCATGCGCTCGTCGATCACGCCGTAGAAGCCGAGCCGGGGGCGCGCGAGCCCGGTCTGGTCGGCCGGGTCGGGCAGGCCGTCGGCCCCGCGCGCGAAATGCGCGATGTCGACGCCCGAGGGGACGCAGTGGATGTTGCGGTGCCGGGCGGCGCGCGCGGCATGGAGGCTCCGGCCGCCGCACAGCACGATGTCCGCGCGCGCCATCAAGGCGCTCTCGCGTGCGGCGATATCGGCGGGCGCGAAGGCGAAGTTGGCGAGCTCGTCCATGCAGTCGTAGACCACCACGTCCGCGCGCGTGCCGGCGCTGAAGCCGAGCATCATCGGGGTGTAGTACCAGAACACCCGGGGCGCGCTGTCTTCGGCCAGCATTCCCTGGAGCAGGCTCCGCAGGGCGAAGTCGGTCTCGGCGGCATCGAGCCCCTCGGGGAGCACCGGCACGACGCGGGTGAGGCCATCGGCCAGCGCCTCGCGTTCGAGCCGGGGCACGGAGCAATCGGCCTCCGCGCTCGGCTCCTCCCAATAGGTCACCTCGAACTGGTCGGCGAGCCGGGTCATCATGTGCTGCGGACGCTGGAACACGAAATTCCAGCGCAGGTGCGAGAAACACACCAGCGCGGGCCGTCCGGAAGGAAGGCGGGCAGCGGGCGGGGTCTCTGACGGGCGATGCATGGCGAGAGTGCCTTCCGGTTCGGGAGTGGCCGCCGACGGGGTCGATCGCACGGGCGGCGTCGCCGGGGGGCGACACCCCCGCCTAGCGCCTGCCGCGCTGCTGCTGTTTCACCTATGTGAAGTTCTTCGAATAAGACCCAAAGACGCGGGATTGCGAACCCATGTTATGGGGTCACATTTACAGATAGAGCAGTCTTGATCGAAAGCGCGAGCGCAAACTGTTCGTCGCATCAGGAGTGCTATTCATGGACAATTCTTGGATTACGAACGCTCTGCCGTTCTGGATACTCGGCGTGCCGTTGGTCGTGAGTATCATTAGTTACATGCAGATGCCCCGCCAGCGCGATCTCGTCCCGCCCGACCGGCGCGAAGATCGCCGCAACATCGTCCGCGAGCCGGTGATCCGGTCGGGCGACACTGCCGTTTCGAGAGGATAACCCGATCATGTTCAGTCACAACAAGCGCCTGCAATACACCGTCCGCGTGTCCGAGCCGAACCCGGCGCTCGCCTCGCTCCTGCTCGAACAGTTCGGCGGCCCCGACGGCGAGCTGGCAGCGGCGATGCGCTACTTCACCCAAGGCCTCGCCGAGGAGGATCCGGGCCGCAAGGACATGCTGCTCGACATCGCCACCGAGGAACTCTCCCACCTCGAGGTGATCGGTTCGATCGTTGCCATGCTCAACAAGGGCGCCAAGGGCGATCTCGCCGAAGCCGCGCTGGAAGAGGCCGAGCTCTACAAGTCGCTCACCGCGGGCGGCAACAGCCACACCCAGGCGATCCTCTATGGCGGCGGTCCGGCGCTGACCAACTCGTCGGGCGTGCCGTGGACCGCGGCCTATGTCGATTCGCGCGGCGATCCGACTTGCGATCTGCGTTCGAACATCGCTGCCGAGAGCCGGGCGAAGATCATCTACGAGCGCCTGATCGCGATCACCGACGATCCCGGCATCAAGGACGCCCTGGGCTTCCTGATGACCCGCGAGATCGCGCACCAGAAGAGCTTCGAGAAGGCGCTCTATTCGATCGCCGACAACTTCCCGCCGGGGCGCCTGCCGGGCGTGCTGCCGTTCGACAGCCTCTACGTCAACGCCTCGACCGGGCCGGGCGATGCCCAGGGGCCGTGGAACAGCGGGCCCGAATGGGAAACCACCGACGAGAACGACATGACCCGCTCCGCCGATGGCGGCGAGGGCACGGCCGAGGTCAAGCTGCCCGCCGACAAGATGGAGACCTTGCGGGCGATGAGCGCGCGCCTTGCCTCCGATGTCGACAGCGATCCGCTGACCGGCGCGGATCTCGGCACGGGCGTGGTGGAGAGCGACTGACGCATGCCTGAAGCGGCGCTCACGGGAATGGCGGCGAGCCTTGCCGCCGGGGCCATGACCGGCCTCGGCGGACTGCTCGTTGCGGCCTCGGGTGCGCCGGACGCGCGGCGGCAGAACCTGCTGATCGGGTTTGCCGCCGGAGTGATGATCGCCGCCGCCTTCGCTTCGCTGATCCTCCCCGCCTTCGCGCAGCTTCGCGGCGGCGGGGCCTCGCTGGTCGCTGCCGGGTCGAGCGTGCTGATCGCGCTGTGGCTCGGTGCTGCGGTGATGGCGTGGCTCGGGGTGGGGAGCGACGCGCTCGCCACCCGGGGCCGCTTCTGGCCTTCCGCGCCCGACGAGCGCCGCATCGCGCTGTTCGTGCTCGCGATCACCCTGCACAACCTGCCCGAAGGCATGGCCGTGGGCCTCAGCTTCATGGGCGGCGACCCGCAACTCGGCTGGGCGACGATGCTCGGCATCGGGCTCCAGAACATCCCGGAAGGGATGGCGGTGGCCGCGCTGCTTGCCAGCCTCGGCTGGAACCGCGCACGCTGCACGGCGGCGGCGCTCGCGACCGGGCTGATCGAGCCGCTCGGCGCTGCCTTCGGCGTCACCATCGCAGCGACATCGGCGGCGGTGCTGCCCTGGGCGCTCGGCTTTGCGGCGGGCGCGATGCTGTTCGTGGTCGCCGCCGAGATCATCCCCCACACCCGCCGCCAGATCGCGCACGGATCGGCGAGCCCCGCGCTGCTGGCGGGCCTCGCGCTGATGCTGGCGCTCGACCTCACCCTCTCCTGATCCCTCACACGCAAGGAACCTCTCCCATGTCAAAGATTGTCTCCAAGCTCGAGGAAGGCGACCTGCCCGGCCTCGAGGCCAATCTCGATCCCAAGCCCGATTGGGAGCCGCGCTATCCCGGATCGGGGCGGCTCGAAGGCAAGGTCGCGATCGTCACCGGCGGCGACAGCGGCATCGGCCGCGCGGTCGCGGTGCTGTTCGCCCGGGAAGGCGCCGACATCGTCATCTCGCACCTCGAGGAAGAGGAAGACGCGATGGCCACCGCCGAGATGGTCGAGGACGAGGGCGCGCGCGCCGTCACCATCGCCGGCGACATCGGCGAGCGCGATCACTGCAAGGAGATCGTCGACCTCGCGATCCGCAAGTTCGGGCGGCTCGACATCCTCGTCAACAACGCGGGCGAGCAGCATCCCGACAAGGACGTGACCGAGATCACCAAGAAGCAGCTGAAGCGCACCTTCCAGACCAATGTCTACGGCATGTTCTACATGGTGCAGGCCGCCATGCCCTATCTCGAAAGCGGCGCGTGCATCATCAACTGCACCTCGGTGACGATGTACGAGGGTGCCGAGGAGCTGCTCGACTACTCGGCCACCAAGGGCGCGATCACGGCGTTCACCCGCTCGCTCTCGCAGAACCTTGCCGAAAAGGGCATCCGCGTGAACGGTGTCGCGCCGGGGCCGATCTGGACGCCGCTCAATCCGTTTGGAGGGGCAAGCGAGGAGAAGCTCGCGACCTTCGGCCAATCCACCCCGATGGGCCGCCCGGGCCAGCCCAACGAGGTCGCGCCTTCGTTCCTGTTCCTCGCCTGCGAGGATTCGAGCTACATGACGGGGCAGGTGCTGCACCCCAATGGCGGGATCATCGTGGGCAGCTGACGGAATGGAATTGCCGGACTGGAACGCCGTGCTCCCCGGCGAAGAGGGGCTGATCGATCTCGTCTGGACCTTGGGCGTCGCCGCCGTGCTGGCGGCGGCGGCCCTCATCGTGCATGGCGTGCTGGTGTTCGTCGCCCGGCGCATCGCCCGGCGCACCGAGACCGGCAGCGACGAATTGCTGATCGAGCACCTCGTCCGCCCGCTGCGCTGGATCGCGGTCGCCCTCGCGCTGCTATCGATCCAGCGGATCGCGGTGCCGAGCCGCGATCTGGCCGCGGGGATCGTCGCCTTCGTGCAGCTGGTCATGCCGCTGCTGTGGGGCTGGCTGCTGATCGCCGGCATCCGATTCCTGAAGAGCTACATCTATGCCCGCAGCGATCTCGAGGTGGAGGACAACCTCGCCGCCCGCCGCCGCCGCACGCGGGCCGATATCCTCGCCCGGATCGCGGTCATCGTGGTGCTGCTGGTCAGCGCCGGGCTGATGCTGCTGAGCATTCCCGCCGTGCGCGAGATCGGGGTGGCGGTGATGGCCTCGGCGGGGATCGCGGGGCTGGCGGTGGGGGTCGCGGCGCAGCCGCTGCTCAAGAACATCGTCGGCGGCTTCCAGCTCGCCTTCACCGAGCCGGTGCGGATCGACGACGTGGTGGTCTACCAGGGCGAATGGGGACGGGTGGAGCGGATCGGCCTCACCTATGTGGTGCTGCGCATCTGGGACCAGCGGCGGCTGGTGATCCCGGTCTCGAAGCTGGTCGAGGAGCCGATCGAGAACTGGACGCGGCAGACCAGCCAGCTGCTCGGCACGGTGTTCGTCCACGTCGACCACACTGCCGATATCGCTGCTTTGCGTGAGGTGGCGCTGGAGGCGGTGCGTTCGCACAGGCTGTGGGATGGCCGCGCGGCGGCCGTGCAGGTCACCGACATGACGCCCCACGCGCTTGAAGTGCGCGTGCTGATGAGCGCGCGCGGCGGGAGCGAGATGTTCGATCTGCGCTGCGACGTGCGCGAGGCGGTGGTGCGCGCACTGGCAGAGGGTCTGCCGGGGTCGCTCAACCGGGCGCGGGTGCTTGTGGAGGAAAAGGAACCGCGATGAACATCGATTGGGTCACCATGGTCGGCACCGTCGGTGCGACCGCCTCGGTGGCGAGTTTCACCCCGCAGGCGTGGAAAATCATCCGCGAGCGGTCGACCGAGGGCCTGTCGCTGGCGATGTTCGCACTGACCTGCCTCGCCTTTGCGGCGTGGACGACCTTCGGGGTGATGAAGGGGGAATGGACGCTGATCGTCCCCAACGCGATCTGCCTGGTCTTCGCGCTGTTCATCTTCGGGATGATCGCGCTTCCGGCGCGCAAGACCGAGGAAATCGCCGAAACGCTTGATCCGGAAAGCTGATGGCGACCCCACCCAACGGGGGGGCGGAGCGGGGCCGCCTACGGCGCGGCCCTTAGTAGGTCACGCCGTAATAGGAATAGACCTGGCTGTTGTAGGTCTGGTCATACTCGGGCTCGTTGTTGTTGTCCGCATAGCGCGGCGCGTCCTCGAGCATGTCCTTGTCGAGATCGACCACATAGCCGCCGTGTTCGGTGCTGTAGGTGAGCATCGACCAGGGGATCGGATAGTAATCGGCCCCGATCCCGAGGAAGCCGCCGAACGTCATCACGGCGTATTCCGCCTTGCCCGAGCGCTTGTCGACCATGAAGTTGGTGATCGACCCGAGCCGCTCGCCCTCGAGGTCATAGACGGCGGTGCCCTCGACCTTGTTCGAGGCGATGAGCTCGCGGGTTTCATCGGTGTTGATTGCGTCTGCCATCGACTGTTTCCTCCTGTGATAGGCAGGCGTGAAGGTGCTTTGCGCGAGCGCGCGCGGCACTCACATAGGTCAGGCGGAGGCCGAGGCGCCCTTGCGGTGCGGCGGGGGAGGCGGGCTGCCTGTCAGGCGGCGCTCCCGGCACGCTCGCCCGCCGCGTAGATCCGGTCGACGACCTCGGCGGCGGCGGTGAAGCGGTGGGCTTCGGGATCGAAGCGCGGGCTTTCGGCCAGCGCGCGTGCCCAGGCCGCCGCGGCACGCCCGCCCCAGTCTTCGGGTGGGCCGACCAGCGTCTCGCACCCGGTGCCGGAGAAGCGCGCGAGTTCGAAGTCGTAGAAGCTCCCCCCCACGTTGCGCAGCCTTGCGCCGCCCCGCGTGCCGTGGAAGCTCGCCTCGATCCGCGCGTCCTCGCCCGCGTGGAGGTTCCACGAACAGGCGATGCGCACCGCCGCGCCGCCTGCCAGATCGAGCCGCGCGAGCGCGAAGTCCTCCACCCGGCCAGCCCCCCGCGCGAAGGGTTCGCCCCCGGCAAAGAGCCGCGCGCCGACGCGCTCGACCGCCGGAAAGCCGGTCAGCCACAGCGCGAGATCGACAAGGTGGACGCCGAGGTCGATCACGCAGCCGCCGCCCGAGAGCGCGGGGTCGCGGAACCACGGCTTGTCCGGGCCATAGGCGTTGTGGAACACCAGATCGGCGGCGAAGATTGTGCCGAGCGTGCCCTCCTCGATCAGCGCGGCGAGCGCACGGGCGGCGGCGGTGTGGCGGTAGGAGAGATCGACCCCCAGCAGCCGGTCGGCGTTTTCCGCCGCTTCCACCACGCGGGCCGTTTCGGCGGCGGTGCGTCCGAGCGGCTTCTGGCAGAACACGGCAACGCCCCGCTCCAGCGCGGTGATGGCCTGTTCGGCATGGAGCGCGCTCGGCGTGGCGATCACGACCCCGTCGAGCCCTGCATCGAGCAGGCTCTCGTAGCAGCTCAGGATCGCCGCACCCGGCGCGAGCGCGAGCGCCTCGCGCGCGCAATCCTCGTCAGGATCGACAAGGGCAACGATCTGGGCTGCGCCGGTCGCAGCGATGGCCTCGAGCCGGTGGCGGCCGATCCAGCCGGTGCCGAGAAACCCGAGGCGCGGCCCGCTCTCGCTTGATAGCGTCACCCGAGGTCGATCCACGCCTTGACGAAGCCGGGCGGCTTGTCGCGGGTTGCATCGAGCGCCTCGCCGAGCGCGCTGAGCGGATAGCGGTGGGTGAGGAGCGGCGCGATCTCGAGCCGGCCCTCCGCCACCGCCGCCACTGCCTCGCGCACCCCGGCGAGCTGCACCGCCGGATCGCGCTCGTGGGCGTTGACGACGTCGATGCCCTTCCAGTTCCAGCCCTGCATGTCGACCTGCCGCGGCCCGTCCTGATGGTAGCCCGCGATCACCAGCCGCCCGCCGAAGCCGACCAGCTCGCCCGCCAGGTCGAGCGGCCACTGCTTGCCGACGCACTCGATCACCCGGTCGCACAGCGCCTCGCCGGTGATCGCTTTCACCGCGGCGATGATCCGCCAGTGATCGTCCATCGCGATGGCGTGCGCGGCGCCGAGATCGTGCGCGAGGGCGAGGCTTTCCGCGCGGCGCGAGATGGCGATGACCTCGGCCCCCGCCGCGCTCGCCAGCCGGGTGAGCACCGCGCCGAGGAAGCCGATGCCGATGATCGCCACGCTCTGCCCCGCGCGGATGTCGCTGCGGCGCAGGATGTTGAACGCGCACCCGAGCGCCTCGCCGGGGAAAGGCGCGCCGTCCAGCTCCGGGGGCAGCTTCACCACCATGCCGGCAGGAACGATGTCGGCCTCGGCATAGGCGCGGTGCGAAAGCGCGGCGACCCGGTCGCCTGCGGCAAGCCCCTCCACCCCCGCGCCGACCGCCTCGATGATGCCCCAGCCCTCGTGCCCCAGGTCGCCGGGCGGGGTGGGGTAGCGCATCCAGTCCGGCCCTTCCCACGGCGTGAGATTGGAGGCGCACACGCCGCACCCTTCGAGCCTCACGCGCACCTCGCCCGCACCGGGCGCGGGCAGGGGGACGCGTTCGATGGCGACGGCTCCGGGGCCGGTCAGCACGGCAGCCTGCATCGCCTCAGCCTTCCGCGATGAAGGCTTCGAGCGCGGCGTGGGCCTCGTCGTCCGTCATCTGCTCGGGGGGGTGCTTGCAGAACCACGCGCTCGCCGGGTGAACCGGCCCCGCCAGCCCGCGGTCGCGCGCGAGCCGGGCGCAGCGGATCATGTCGATCGCGACGCCGGCCGAATTCGGCGAATCCTCGACCGACAGGCGCAGCTCGAGGTTCATCGGCACGCCGCCGAACATCGTCCCCTCCATCCTGAGGAAGCACACCTTGTTGTCGTTCTGCCAGGCGACATAGTCGGACGGGCCGACATGGATGTCCGCCTCCCCCATCCGTGCCGCGGCGACGGCCTGCACCGCTTCGGTCTTGGAGATCTTCTTGGCGGCGAGGCGGCTCTTCTCGAGCATGTTGAGGAAATCGGTATTGCCGCCGGTGTTGAGCTGGTAGGTGCGCTCCAGCGTCACCCCGCGCTTGGCGAAGAGATCGGTCAGCACGCGGTGGACGATGGTCGCGCCGAGCTGCGCCTTGATGTCGTCCCCGATGATCGGCACGCCTGCGCTGCGGAACCGCTCGGCCCAGGCAGGGTCGCTGGCGATGAACACGGGAATGGCGTTGACGAAGGCGACCCCCGCCTCGAGCGCGCACCCGGCGTAGAATTCGCTAGCCGCCTGCGAGCCGACGGGGAGGTAATTGACCATCACCTCCGCCCCGCTCTCGCGCAGCACGCCCACCACCTCGGCGTGATCGGGCTCGGGCGCGTCGGCGGGGAGGAAGGTGCGATCCTCGGGGTAGTTCGCCATGTGCGCGGCCACCCCGTCGAGCTTGCGGCCCATGCGGACCCTGGTGCCGGTCGGCTCGACCATGTCGCAGAAGCGCGCCGTGCAGTTGGGCTTGGCGAAGATCGCCGCGGCGACATCATGCCCGACCTTGCGGCGGTCGATGTCCCAGGC
>NZ_LSJS01000068.1 GCF_001557325.1 Erythrobacter donghaensis | reverse complement strand
TACATCAACCGTTCAACCACCGAGGAACTGTCCGGAAATTAAGGGGCAACTACAGCAACACCACAGCGCGACTGCCACACTTTGACCCAACCCGGTGCCCTTGTTGTGGCGGCAATTTGCGCATTGCTGCCACGTTACCGCGCTTGCGTATCGGTGACCCGCAGCCCTGGCCCGATACATCATGATCACAAGAGATCGACAGAACATCAAACACAGCAGCGTTGCGGCAGCGGTGCCGACAAACGCCATGATCTCCTTTGTCCGGTATCTCACAAGCCAATCCGCCGGGCATATGCGTCGAGCTGAGGCCAGCTTATACTGCAGATCTGAGCGACGATCACCGCAACCTTTGCCGAGAATTAGGCGCTGCAACCACTGGCGCCAGGGCTTTGGACCATCCAAACCAAGACCGCAGCGTTCAGTGCTCTTCCACTAATCCCATAGGTTGCGCGCGCGTCAGCGGGTTAGCTCAATCCGGCTTCAATGAGGTCGCGCCGCTTCACGACGCCAGCGTTGCGCCTGCGCGACCTCACAGAAACCTCCAGATTCCCATAGGCGGCCTGATGTGATTCACGCTCCCTGCTGGTGGCAGGAGGCCAGTATGGATGGCACGCACGCTTTCGCAGGATCTTCGGGACCGGGTTGTCGCCGCGATTGACGGCGGCCTGAGTTGCCATGCAGCGGCGGCCCGGTTTGGGGTCAGCGTGTCGAGTGCGATCCGCTGGCGCCGACTTGCGCTGGAACATGGCGGGGCTGTCGCCAAGCCGCGCGGTGGCGACCGGCATTCTGGCAGGATCGAAGCGCACGGCGGCTTCATTCGGGGACTGATCGCCGAGCAGGGTGACATGACCCTGGTCGAGGTTCAGGCGCGGCTGATCGAACGCGGCGCCTCCGTTGGGATTGGCACGGTGCATCGCTTCTTCGTCCGTCACGGGATCACGCGCAAAAAAAGACCGGGCACGCGATCGAGCAGGACCGTCCCGACGTCCTGAGGCAACGCCAGCGCTGGTTCGACGGACAGATCGACCTCGAACCCGAACGCCTCGTTTTCATCGACGAGACCTGGACTGCCACCAACATGACCCGCAGCCACGGCCGCTGCGCCAAGGGTGAGCGGCTGCGGATGGGCTATCCGCATGGCCATCGCAAAACCACCACGCTGGTCGCCGGCCTGCGCATGACCGGCATGGTCGCGCCGATGGTGCTCGATGGCCCGATCAACGGCGACTGGTTCGAAGCCTATGTGGCGCAGGTCTTGGTGCCCGAACTGCGGCCCGGCGACGTCGTCATCATGGATAACCTCTCGAGCCACAAGCGGGCCGCCGTGAAAGAACGGATCGAAGCGGCGGGAGCAAACCTGCGCTTCCTCCCGCCCTACAGCCCCGACTTCAATCCCATCGAAAAGGCATTCTCTCGTCTGAAAGCGATGCTGCGCAAGGCCGGTGAGCGAACCGTCAGCGGCCTGTGGGGGCTGATCGGCAGGCTCGTCGACATCTTCCAACCCGCCGAATGCGCCAACTACTTCAGTTCGTGCGGATATGAACCGGAATGAGTGGAAACCGCTCTAAGGAGGGTTTGGGTCTCGTCGTAGTGACGAAGGAACGAAGATGAGACCCAAACCCTCAAGCACCAAAAAGCCTGCGGAGCAGGTGGTAAAGGACATTCGGCGGGCGATCCGTCGCCACTTCTCGGCTGAAGACAAGATCCGCATCGTGCTCGATGGCCTTCGCGGCGAGGACAGCATCGCTGAGCTGTGTCGCAAGGAAGGCATCGCGCAGAGCCTGTACTACACCTGGTCGAAGGAGTTTATGGAAGCGGGCAAACGCCGCCTGGCCGGTGACACTGCTCGTGCCGCGACCACTGGCGAGGTGCAGGATCTGCGCCGCGAAGCCCACGCCCTGAAGGAATGCGTGGCCGACCTGACGCTGGAAAACCGGCTGCTCAAAAAAAGCATGATCGCGGATGGGGGCGACGACGCATGAGGTATCCCGCATCCGAGAAGCTCGAGATTATCAGGATCGTCGAGCAGTCGCACTTGCCGGCGAAGCGCACGCTGGACCGGCTCGGCATCCCCCGCCGGACGTTCTACCGCTGGTATGACCACTATCTCGAAGGCGGGCCGGAGGCGCAGGAAGATCGGTCATCAGCGCCGAGCCGGGTGTGAAACCGCATCCCGCCTGACATCCACGACCAGATCATCGAGCTGGCGCTCGAACTGTCGGAGTTGAGCCCCCGGGAGCTGGCCGTGCGCTTCACCGACGAGCAGCGCTACTTCGTGTCGGAAGCCACGGTTTACCGGCTGCTCAAGGCCCACGACCTGATCACCAGCCCGGCCTATGTCGTGATCAAGGCGGCTGACCAGTTCCACACGAAGACCACAAGAGCGAACGAGATGTGGCAGACCGACTTCACCTACTTCAAGATCATCGGGTGGGGCTGGATGTATCTGTCGACCGTGCTCGACGACTTCTCGCGCTACATAATCGCCTGGAAGCTGTGCACCAATATGCGAGCCGAGGACGTCACCGACACGCTGGACCTCGCCCTCGCGGCTTCCGGCTGTGACAGCGCCACGGTGTTGCACAAACCCCGGCTGCTCAGCGATAACGGCCCCAGCTACATCGCCGGTGAACTGGCGGAATACATCGAGGCCAACAAGATGAGCCATGTGCGCGGCGCTCCGATGCATCCCCAGACCCAAGGCAAGATCGAGCGCTGGCACCAGACCCTGAAAAACCGCATCCTGCTGGAGAACTACTTCCTGCCCGGTGATCTCGAAGCGCAGATCGAGGCCTTCGTCGAGCACTACAACCACCAACGCTACCACGAGAGCCTGAACAATGTGACGCCCGCCGACGCCTACTTCGGCAGGGCACCAGCCATCATCAAACAGCGTGAAAGGATCAAGCGACAGACCATCGAACATCGGCGCTTGCAGCACCGCAAGATCGCCGCCTAACATCCACCCCCAGACGAGGCCTGCACTCCGCTAATCTACGACACGAGCTGCGCCAAATGTTCTGACGACGGACACGAAGTACGACCGCACAGCGCGATCGGCAACAAACCGCCGATATCGCTGCTATCCGCGTCAGTGGCACATGGCCCGCCCTGACTTAGGATCGCTGGATCGGCTCCGGCCAGGTGGTCCAGGATCGGGGTGCAGGTCAATCGGGCCTCCGGCTCTACTCATAGGTGGAGGAGCGTCGGGGCTCAGACCAGCTGGCGTCAAGCTAACCCGCTGGCACCACTCAACTTAATTTCGGATCAGGCTCTTAGACCCGGAGCTATATCTGGGAATGGATTTGGCACGTCTGGTATTGTCGGCTGTCGATCTTCCTAAAGATGAGGTCGAGAAAATTTCCCGCGCATTGACTTCCAATGCTGTAGACGGTGCTTGACGTCTGCCCTGCGCGCGAATTTACTATGAGCGGCAAGGCCTTATCTGTCTTGTCAGTCATCGGCTAGCCATGGATCGGGCTGTACGTTTGCAAGCGAGAGGTCGCTCAATTCCTTGCGTAATGTGATGGTATGAGCATGGACATTATGCGTACCATTGCGCCTCATGATGTTGATTGCGCGTTGCTCCTCATCCGCGTTATCCACCCTGACAAAAACTGCAATGCCGCCGCGATTTATATCGTGCTCGATTGCATCGGCATCATCCCGCGTCAGCAAATTTTTGCGAACAAGTTTGGCCAACATCGCTCCTAATCCGCCGCCAGCAGTACATGCCGCAAGTACAAGCGGAATTGCACCTCCTGAAGCTATGATGGGTACTCCGGCTGCTAAGGCACCGGTCGCAATCAAGGTTCCAAAAACGGTTCCGGTGACCGTGGCATGTTCATCCCTGGTCGTTAGGCGCCGCCTCGGAGTCTCGGGGTTGTCGACGACCGCGCCCGGATCGGGATAGGTCAGGCCGAGTTTTTCGATGACCGTATTCCAATCGGCCATGAGGGATATGTCATTGCGGTCGACCCCTGCGGCAACCAGTTGTGTTGCCATTTCTTCAAGAGCGTTGTGATTGTAAACAATTCCAACCACTTCCCGGATTTCTACCGTGTCGACTGTTTGATCATCTTCCCGATCGGACATATGCTGCGTGCTTTCTCATCGTTGGAAGCGCAAGAGCAATTCTTTCACGCAAATCTTATTACGAGATCAGATTAGCGCTTGTGCTTAGCCGGTGCTAGGTATTTCCGGGCGGTCTGGGCCCGCCCGGACAAGGTTATGCCTTGTTGACCGTAATCTTCTTCATCGAGGATCGCGCTTCGTCCGACTGCGGTATCGAAATGGTCAATACGCCGTTTTTCAGATCGGCCTTGGCGGCATCGGTGTCGAGGCTCGGGGGCAGGGGAATGGCGCGATAGATTTGCCCGTAGGCCCGCTCGGAGAGGAAGTAGCCTTGCTTTTCCTCCTGTCGCTCGACCTTCTTTTCTCCTTTCACCACCAGCATGTCGCCCGAAATCGAAAGATCGATGTCAGCCAAATCCATGCCGGGCAACTCGATCGAAATTTCGACTGCATCGCCTGCCTGGACTACATCCGATTTGGCTTCATTATCCTGCCAGGGCAAATCGAGGTTGCCGATCTTCTCGACAAACCTATCGACAAGCGCGTTGATGTCACGTTTGAGAGAGTGATGCGCTTCCTCCTGATCAGCATTCGGTACGGGCTGGCGCGGGTTCTCCGAGCGGGTCCATGGCACAAGATCCTTGATCTTCATTATCGTTCCTCCTCCTCCTCCTTCTTATCCGGCCTTCACCGAAATCTTCCGGGGCGCCAGTTTCTCAGAGCGATGAAGGCGTAAAGTAAGTACGCCGTCGCGCATCGACGCATCGGTTTTATCGGGATCGAAATCTTCCGAGACCTGGAAAGAGCGCTCATAAGCCGTTGAAACAAATTCGATGTGCTGCAGTTCGCCCTCTTGGGGCATCGAAACCGAAGGCCTTGCCGCGACTGTCAACACGCCGTTCGCAAGCTCGATGTCCAGATCGTCTGAGCTGCATCCGGGCAGTTCAACGAGGAGAATTGCTCCGTCAGAGGTTTCGACGATGTCGGTCAAGGGCCTCTGGACCGGTTGCGATCGCTCCCCCGGTCGTTCGATGCTGGTCGTCTCCATCTTTTTGCTCATGTTCAGTTCCTAACCTGCCTTGATCGCGATCTTGCGCGGCTTGTCGGCGTCGGACAGGCCAGCAGCGATAAAAAGGATGCCGTTCGAGTAGCGCGCTTCGACGTTTTCCGGATCGATCCGGAAAGGCAGCGTCACGGCTCGAGTGAACTGGCCGTAACTCCTTTCACGCCTCATCCAACGCGCATCTTTGCCGCAATCGGGCTGTGCGCGTTCGCCTGAAATCGAAAGCAAGTTCTCCTTGACGGTGATGTCGACCTTTTGTGGAATAATTCCAGGCATTTCCGCAGCGATTGCCGCACCGTTCCCGGTACGCCAGACGTTGAGCTTGGGAAAAGCGGTTGGGCTATTCGCCATGACTGTGGGCAACCCCGACAGACCTTTCCTCAAGATCTCAAAGGGATCAGCCCGATAGACGCTTGCTGGATAAACCATCATTTTCTCCTCTTGGAAAATAACTCTCAGCGCGAACGCGTTTTACTCGACGATGCTCCGCGCACTTGGCGCAGGAGTTCTGCAAATTCGCGTTCTGCTTTGCCGCCAGCAATGGTTGCCAATTCGATCATGCGAATCTGGCTTTCAAAACTGCGCCCCGTGGCGGGCGATAGATACCCTAAAACCGCGGCGCGCTGAAGAGATGTGCGAGCTGCCTCCAGTGCGATGGCCAGAGCGGCGCGATCCTCGTCGGACTTGCGCGCTTTCGCTGCCAGTTCTTCCCCAGCGGCAAGTGAGAGCACAGCATTGATCACCGGATACGGAAAAACCGTCTCGGTGACAACAACAGTACTCAAGGTTTGCTGTAGATCGGTCTTTGCTTCATCGAGCTTACCGGCTTCGATCAGCGCGGCTGCCCTCCTGATCGCGGTCGGATAAGTCGCCATTGGCAGATTTTCCACCCGAACTGCGGTCTGGTCAGCGAAATTGGAGAGCAGAGTGCGGGCAGTCTGCGTGTCTCCGTCAATCAAGGCCAGCGTCGCACTTCGCTGTGCTGCACGCAGGCTGTCAATATCCGCGATCAGTCGAATCGTTTCAACCGACGCATCGACGGGTGCGAGCGCGAGTTCGGGGCGCCGAGCCAACACGATTTCAAGCTTGCCGGTTGCCTCCGCGAGTCGGGACAGGGCATCGGAAGAGTTGCCCTCATTCAGGGCATCGAGAGCACTCCGCGTCGCGGCAAGCGCATCGGTCGCCTCTGCTATTACATCATGCTGTTGCTGCTGCAGTTCGTCTGCCGCCTGGGATTGAACTTGGGTCTGCGCGTTTGCCTGCTCGCTATCCTGTGCGACAGCAGGTGAAGTGAGCATCGCGCCCGCCATCAAGGCGGCAAGTAAGTACTTGCTATTCCTCGTCATTGGATTGCTCCTTGTTCGATGTTGGGGGGGATAAGACAGTGCTGCGAGCAATTTGCTGGCAGGACGGGTCGGCAATTGAAAATGGTCGCTCGGTGTGCCAACGATCGGTCATGAGAACCGGCGAGTGCCACAACGATTTGCTATTGCCGCAAGGACGCCGATGAACTTTGTCAGCTGTACGCAATGCCCGCTGCGAAAGCTGACGCATTTCAGGAAGCATTCGCCGGAAGAGCTTGCGTTTATCGCTTCCCTCAAAAGCGGGCAGGTTGAGCATGACGCGGGAACGATCATCATCGAGCCCGGTGGGCATGCAAATCAACTCTATACGTTGCTGAGCGGATGGGCACTCCGGTATCGCCTGACAACCTGCGGCGAACGACAGATTGTCGAGGTCCTGCTTCCTGGGAGCATAATCGGATTGCAAAGCGTACTGCTCGGACTGCAAAACGAAGGCGTTTCCAGCCTGACCCGCGTTTCGCTGTGTGTTCTTGGCGGTGCCGCAGTCGGCGAACTCTTCGCCCACCAGCCAGGTCTCGCACGTGGACTGGTCAATTCCCTTTTGCAGGATCAAAATCGCGCCGATCGCCAGATGACCCTCAATGCGAAGACCTCCTCGGCAAGCCGCCTTGGTCATTTTTTGCTGGAAATATTTGATCGGGCTGGCGCACTTGGTGGGCAGAGCCAGCGGTGGTGTCACTTCCCTCTTCAACGCGGCGACCTCTCCGACCTTCTCGGGATTTCGCCTACGCATGTCAGTCGGTCGGCAGGGGAATTGAGCAAACTCGGTTTGGCAACAATACGGGGAAACACGCTGGAGATCATAGACCGGCAAGCCCTGGTGGGGTTTTCCGGCTACCAGATAAAGCACGCGGAGGTTAAGCGACTGCTTCTGTGACTGCGAAAGCATCGGACCTCTTCATCTATCGCCAATCTGAAATCGGCGAGTCGGCTTGCTGGGGAAAAATAATATTGTCCTCATCCACGCTGTCCCTGATATATGTCAGCGCGACTTGGATATGAGTGAGGCTAACAGGAAAATCAGACCCGACTGTTGGGCAACTGCCGGCCGGGATCGTCAAGTGGGTGATGTTCCGGCCGGGACAACCGAGCCGCAAGATCTTTGGAATGGCCATTCGGGCGCTCGTCCAAACGTTCTAGTGAGGGTGAAGTAATGTCAATGAAGCATGTTCTGGATTCCAATCTCGATGATTCCAAAAGGATTGTGGTCATTGATGGCCTGAAGAAATTTCTCGCAGATACTTACACACTGTATCTTACAACCCACAATTTTCACTGGAACGTGACGGGGCCACACTTCAATAGTTTGCACCAAATGTTTATGGTGCAGTACAATGAGCTTTGGCTTGCAGTGGATCTGATTGCCGAGAGGCTCCTCACTCTCGGATCTTGCGCCCCCGGTTCGTATAAACAATTTGCGCAACTTACATCATTGCCGGATGTGCCCGATTCACCACCTGAAGCGATGGAAATGGTGTCCCTGCTAATGAAAGGGAATCACTTGGCGGCCCGCACTGCGAGAAGCGTTGTTCCTGATGCCGAGGAAATTGGGGATCAGGCGACTTCAGATCTGCTGGTCTCACGAATTGCGGTCCATGAAAAGGTTGCATGGATGCTGCGAGCAACTTTGGCGGGTTGATCTGGGCAACTACATCTACGCTCACAGGGCTTGTCGGCTGCGCCACGATAAGGCAGAAGAGACTCAGGCAATTCGACCGGTCTGTTTCTCAGGTAGAGTAGATCTGCGCAGCAAGCATTTCGAGTTTGTCGATTTCTAAGAAAGTGATTTGCTTTCCATCAACCAAAATCATGCCTTCGCCCTGCAGGAACGTCAGCGTACGGGTAACCGTTTCACTCGTCAGACCAAGATGGTCTCCGATTTCTTCACGTGAAAGAACGACATCAATGGTTTTGGGTCGATTCAGCCTTTCGGCCAAATCGGATAGGAAATAGGCTACTTTCTCTACTGAATTGGACCGGGCCAGCATAAAACCGCGCCGTAGAGAATCGACATGGCGCTTGTCTCGCCAGTCTCTGATTTGATCGGTATCCATCCGGCGGGGGCCGCCTTGTCTGGGTAGGTATTGAGCGCTCTTTAGC
>NZ_LSJS01000067.1 GCF_001557325.1 Erythrobacter donghaensis | reverse complement strand
TCGACCTCAGCCCGCTCGACGCCGTGATCGAGTACCTTGAGCGCGCCTTCCCCACGCAACAGATGCAGGTATTCGTCGATGATACCGGCACCCAGCGCTCGGCACCGATGTTCGACGAGGAAGGCCGACCAGTCCACAACCAGACTGCGATCGCCCGCCGCGCCGAGATGATCGAGCACCTGTGCGCCATGCCGCCGATCAAGCCTGCCCTGGACGGGATCATCGAGCACTATGGACCGGAGAAGGTCGCCGAGGTGACCGGGCGCAGCAAGCGGC
>NZ_LSJS01000066.1 GCF_001557325.1 Erythrobacter donghaensis | reverse complement strand
CCTCCCCGCCGCGCCCGCATTTTCCTACTCGCCGGATTTGTGATCTTCTGCGCCTCCCCCATCTGCCAGAGGCTCCCGCCATGACCCGCCCCGTTGATCCTGCCGCCGACCCGCTCGCCTTCACCCCCGTGCCCCGCCAGCGCAAGCGCCGCCGCGGGTGGAGCCCCGCCCGGCAGCGCGAATTCATCGCCCACCTCGCCGAAACCGGCTCCGTGCGCGCCGCCTGCCGCCGCATGGGCGTGGGCGAGCACCAGGTCTATGTCCTGCGCAACCACCCCGATGGCGCAAGCTTTGCCGCCGCGTGGGAAGCCGCGCTCGACATGGGCATCCAGCGGATCGAGGACACCGCGATGGACCGCGCATTGAACGGCGTCGAGGCACCGGTGTTCTACCACGGCGAGAAGGTCGGCGAGCGGACGGTCTATAACGACCGCCTGCTGATGTTCCTGCTCAGCAACCGCGCCTCGGCGCGCTTTGCCCATGGCAGTGCCCGCGCTCCCGGGAGCGTCAGCCAGACCCAGCTCGACCGGCTCAAGAAGCAGTGGCGCGCGGAGTGGGATGCCGAGCGGCCCAATGTCTCCGCCGCCGAGGTGAGCGCGAGCATCAACCGCAAGATCGAGGACATCCGCCGCCGCATCGCCCGCGAACGCCCCCAGCGCCGCGCCGTCCTCTCGGAAGAAACCCTCGCCGCCTTCGCCCGGTTCGCGACCTTGCGCGACCGCGACCTCGCCGCAGCGAACGCCGACGAGCGCACGCGCCGGATCACGGGCGGCACCCTCGACACCCCGACCGACTACTACGACCCGCCCGAGA
>NZ_LSJS01000065.1 GCF_001557325.1 Erythrobacter donghaensis | reverse complement strand
GGATCGGGCGTGGCGGTGACGGTCTCGGCGGGGTTTTGATCGCGAGTCCCTCCCCGTCCCGCAGGGATGGGGAGGTGGCGCGCGCCGGGAGGCACGTGACGGAGGGGTTCTTTCCCGCCGCCCGACCCCTCCGACCGAGGCCTGACGGCCTCGCCCACCTCCCCATTCGTTCCGAACGGGGAGGGACAATCGGCCGCCCCGCAAAAACACCGAGGATACGCGCTCCTATCGCCTTCCAACCCCCCGCCGCCTCGGCTAGCCTGCCGCGCATGGACGTCTACCTGCCCATCGCGAATCTCTCGGTCAACGGGCTCTACATCGTCCTCCTCGGCGGGCTGACGGGGATCCTCTCGGGCCTGTTCGGGGTCGGCGGCGGGTTCCTGACGACACCGCTGCTGATCTTCTACGGCATCCCCCCCACGGTCGCCGCCGCCTCGGCCGCCACGCAGGTGACCGGCGCGAGCGTGTCGGGCGTGCTCGCGCATTCGCGCCGCAAGGGCGTCGACTACCGCATGGGCGCCGTGCTGGTGGTGGGCGGGATGGTCGGCGCGCTGGTCGGCGCGGGGCTGTTCAGCGCCTTGCAGGCATTGGGCCAGATCGATGTCGTGATCAACATCCTCTACGTGCTGATGCTCGGCTCGATCGGAACGCTGATGATGCGCGAGGCGGTGAGCGCGCTGCGCCCGGGCACCTTCGGCACGGGCCCGCAGGTGAGGAAGCGCCGCCACCACCCGCTGGTCGCGTCGCTGCCCTACCGCTGGCGCTTCTACGCCTCGGGCCTCTACATCTCCCCGCTCGCGCCGCTGATCCTGGGGATGCTGGTCGGCATCCTGACCATGCTGATGGGCGTGGGCGGGGGCTTCCTGCTGGTGCCCGCGATGCTCTACATCCTCGGGATGAGCGGCAATGTCGTGGTCGGCACCTCGCTGTTCCAGATCCTGTTCGTGACGATGGTCACCACCATGACCCACGCGCTCACCACCAAGGCGGTCGACCTCGTGCTCGCCGCGCTGCTGCTGCTGGGATCGGTGCTTGGGGCGCAGTTCGGGACGCAGATCGCCTTGAAGGCCCGGCCCGAGCTGCTGCGCCTCGCGCTCGCCACGCTGGTGCTGCTGATCGCCCTCAGGATGCTCTACGGCCTCGGCGTCCAGCCCGACGAGATCTACACCGTGGTGCCGCTTTGAGGCGGGCGGGGCGGCTTGTCCTGCTGGCCGCCGCCTGGGGCGCGCTGACGGCACAACGCGAGCCGGTGCTGGTGCCCGCGGTCAGCCAGTCGCTGATCGAGGTGCGGCAGGGCTTCACCGGCGCGCGGCTGCTGCTCTACGGCGCGGTGGTCGATCCGCAAGGCGGCGGGCGCGCGGGCGAATATGACATCGTCGTCGTCCTCAAGGGCCCGACCGCGCCGGTGCGCATCCGCGAGAAGGAGCGCATCCTCGGCATCTGGGCCAATGCCGGCTCCTCCGATTTCCGCTCGGTCCCCTCGTTCTTCGCGGTCGCCTCCTCGCGACCGATCGACAGGATCGTCGACGAGCGCACCGCCGCGATCTACGAGCTCGGCACGCAGTTCATCCAGCTTTCTCCCTCGGGCCAGATCGATCCCGAGGAGCAGGCGCGCTTTGCCAGCGGGCTGGTCGAGCTGCGGCGCAGACAAGGCCTCTACCAGGAGAACCCGGGCGGGGTGAGCATCGCCGAGAAGGTGCTCTACCAGGCGCGCATCGACCTGCCCTCCACCGTCACCACCGGCCCCTACACCGCCGAGACCTTCGCCATCAGCCGCGGGCGGGTGGTGGCGAGCGCGACCGCGCGGATCGAGGTGGTCAAGGCCGGGCTCGAAGGGCAGGTGGTAACCGCCGCGCAGCGCTGGTCGTTCCTCTACGGGCTGGGCGCGATCGCGCTGTCGCTGGCGATGGGCTGGTTCGCCGGGCGGCTGTTCGCGCGCAGCTGACGCGCCCCGCGTCCGCCCCGCGCCGGGCAACTCGGGATGGGCCATTGTTGACGCCATCTTAACTTCGATGCCGCTATCGCCTGCGGGACTTTGCAGCATGTCCCAGGGGAAAGCGCCGATGACGGATCACGCGACGCAGGATTTCGAACGCTTCACCGGGCCCAATCCCACCGGCGCCGAGGACGTCGCGGCCGCCTATGCGCGCGGCGGGCACGACAATGCGCGCCTGCCGATCGGCGTGGTGCTGGAAATCTCGGGCTCGGGCTCGCAGATCGCGCTCGACCTCCAGCGCATCAACGAATGCATGGAGGATGACGACCCCTCGGTGCGGATGGCCGGTCAGGTCGGCAGCCAGATCAAGATCCGCGTCGGCGATGCCTGGCTGCTCGCCAACGTGCGCGACCAGCGCAAGGACCGGCGCACCGATGGCGGGATCATCGCCCATATCGACTTCCTCGGCGAAGGCGGCGAGGAGAAGCTCACGGGGCGCATCCACGGCTTCAAGCGCGGCGTCACCCGCTACCCGATCCCGGGCGCGATGATCTATCCCTCCACCACCAAGGATCTCGAACAGATCTACGCCAGCGACGGGCGGGCGGCGATCACCATCGGCAAGGTGTTCCCGACCAGGGACATCCGCGCCGGGCTCTATATCGACGCGATGCTCGGCAAGCACTTCGCGCTGCTCGGCTCGACCGGCACCGGCAAGTCGACCAGCGCCGCGCTGATCCTGCACCGCATCTGCGAGGCCGCGCCCAAGGGTCACATCGTGATGATCGACCCGCACGGCGAATATTCCGCCGCGTTCCGCACCACCGGGCAGATCCTCGACGTCTCCAACCTCCAGATGCCCTATTGGCTGATGAACTTCGAGGAGCATTGCGAGGTGCTGCTGAGCTCGAGCGGCAACGAGCGGCAGACCGATCAGGACATTCTCGCCAAGGTTCTGCTCGCCGCGCGCACCAAGAACCGGCTGGCGCAGGTGATGGGCAAGATCACGGTGGATTCGCCGATCCCCTACCTGCTCAGCGACTTCGGCAACATCCTCCAGGACGAGATGGGCCGCCTCGACAAGGCGACCTCGACCGCGCCCTACATGCGCATCAAGCAGAAGCTCGACGAGCTGAAGGCCGATCCGCGCTACCAGTTCATGTTCTCCGGCATGCTGGTGGGCGACACGATGGTCGACTTCATCAGCAAGGTCTTCCGCATGCCCGGCGGCGGCAAGCCGATCTCGATCATCGACGTCTCGGGCGTGCCTTCGGACATCACCTCGACCGTGGTGGCGGTGCTGAGCCGCCTCGTGTTCGATTTCGCCATCTGGGGCCGCGACGAGAAGACCCGCCCGGTGCTGCTGGTGTGCGAGGAAGCGCACCGCTATGTCCCCAACGAGAAGAACGCCGATGGTTCCTCGGTGGGCAAGATCCTCAGTCGCATCGCCAAGGAAGGGCGCAAGTACGGGATCAGCCTCGGCCTCATCACCCAGCGCCCCTCCGACCTTGCCGAAGGCGTGCTGTCGCAGTGCGGCACGATCATCTCGATGCGTTTGAACAATGACCGCGACCAGGCCTTCGTCAAGGCCGCCATGCCCGAAGGCGCGCGCGGCTTCCTCGATTCGATCCCGGCGCTGCGCAACCGCGAATGCATCATCTGCGGCGAGGGCGTCGCGATCCCGATCCGCGTGACCTTCGATGCTCTCGAGGAACACAAGCGCCCGGCCTCCGAAGACCCGAGCTTCGTCGAGCTGTGGAACCGCGACGGCGGCGAGGAAGAACTGGTCGAGCGCGTGGTGATGCGCTGGAGGAGCCAGGGTTGATTGTTCTTGTGTGCCTGTCCGCCTCCGCGGGCAGGTCCTCGGCGCTGTTTCAAGCCTTGCAGGCTTGAGCGCCTGCGGCTCGCGCGCGTGCGCTCGCGGCCGCTTCGCGACCGATTGTCGTCTCCTGTCTTGTCACGTTCCTCTGGTATCCCCGTAGAGGTGGATATGCATCCGTTCGCTCATCCGGAAGCCGTGCCTGAGGCACAGCTCCGAAAGCCACGCCTGCCGCGCGCGCAGGGTGGCGCTGTCGGTGCCCTCGGCCATCAGGAACACCTGTCCGGGACGGAAGCGGTAGCGCTGCTGGAGCGCGAGCACTTCGTCCACATCTGCGGGCGACGCGATCACGAACTTGAGGAAGGCGCGCGGCTCGGCCGCCCAGGCGTCGAGCCGTTCTGGCAGCAATGCGAGGTCGGCGGGGTTGCCGCTATGCGCCAGCTTGGGGCTGACATTGTACTGGTCGACCCGCACATCGAGCCGCGCGGGCGGGGCGACGGTGCCGTTGGTCTCGATCTCGACGCCGATGTCGGGGAGGTGCCCCAGCATTTCTGCCAGCGCGCCCGCCTGCAACAGCGGCTCCCCCCCGGTGATGACGAGGCGCTTCTGCCCCAGCATCGCGATCCGCTCCGCCGTTTCGCCGGGCGAGAGCGTCACCTGATTGGCCTTGCGGTCATAGGCGACCCCGTCGCGGTGGGGCCGGTTGTCGCCCTCGAACCGCCAGGTGTAGGCCGTGTCGCACCATGTGCAGGCGAGGTTGCAGCGGGAGAGGCGCACGAAGGCAACCGGCATTCCCATGCTCGGCCCTTCGCCCTGAAGCGAGGCGAAGATCTCCGGCCCGCCGGTGTCGTCGGTGGCGAGGGTGAGGTTCATGCCGAAAACGCCGCAAAGGCGGACAAAGCGGACACCCTGTCCGCCTTGCGGAATATGACCATGTCATTGCGAATACGAGAAAACTCATCCGAACGCACAGGCGGACGGACATGGGGGGCGGGGGCAAGAACGGCATCGAGTACGGCAATCATGCCCGGCCTATGCCACGATTTCCGCCGGTAGGAAAATTCCCCCGCACCAGCGCCGAGCGAGCGGCAGCTTTCGCCCAATCTCCGACAAAACCGGACATTCTGAAAGCGACCCCATTGCGGTCGTTCGGTGTTGCTGTGGCTAGCGAAGCGATACAGACAATGCGAACCCTTGGTCGCCGCCACAGGCATTATGGAGCTGACTTCATGGTCTTCGCCTTGATCAACGAGCCCAAAGTCGATGGCAAAAAGACTTGCAGCATTGTGCTGATGAAGGGCGACAACGAACAATTAATCGAAGTTGAAGATCCGACGCCAGATGACGGTATGCGCGTGAGTCATGGACGTGCACTGGTTAGTGGTCGACGAGTCAAGACCGATTATGTTCCTAAGCAGATGAGACTGGAGCGTGATGGGGTGATTCCCGATTATGGGCGATCATACGGTCTGTTCCATGTAACCGACAAATTCAAGGATGTTGTAGAGGCCCTTGAACCCAATGTGCATCAATTCATACCATTCGAACTTGTCGGTCCGCGAAAAAAGCACGTCGCTGATTTATGGTTCATGTTTGTATGCAACCGACTCGATACTGTCGATAGGGAAAGGACCACCCTAGTACTTGTGGACGGAAAGATGTGGTTGCCAGCTCGTGATTCACCAAGAGATCAGTGGCCTAGTCACGTGGACTCGGGTACTCAAAGCATGCTTTTCTTCGATCTTAACCGAATTGGAAACCACCATTTGTGGTTTGACAAGCACATAATTCAAGAGTTGCCGTTGGTTTCAGAAAATTTAGCAAATTCCCTGAAAGATGCACGCGTAACCGGCGTTGCTTTCGCCGAAAGAAGGGTGGCAAGATGAAGCGTGCGCCTTTCAGGGTCTTCATGGCGTTGACGTCAACGTCACCCGCACGCTTCTAGATGAACATCCTTATTCGCCCTTCCGCTATCCACCCACGTTCGGTCATAGCGCTCCCGCCCGGCCAGTCCTGAAAGCGGACCTCGGGCCGGGCAACTGCGCGGGTCGCGCGTAGACCTACCCCAACCGCGCCAGCGCCGCCGTCAGCCGCTCGACCTCGCCGCTATGATGCGCGAGATCGGCGCGGGCCTTCTCGACCGCTTCGGGCTTGGCCTTCTCGGCGAAGGCGGGATTGGACAGCCGCCCTTCGAGGCTCTTGGCTTCCTTCTGCGAGGTCGCCAGCGCCTTTTCAAGCCGGGCCTTCTCGGCCGCGATGTCGACGATCCCTTCGAGCGGGATGACGAAGACATCCTCGCCCGCGGTCACCTGCATGGCAGGGCCTGCGGGGGCCTCGCCGATGGTCACCGGGGTGAGGCGGGCAAGGCGTTCGATCGCGGCGCTGGAGCGCTCGATGGTGCGCGCCGCGACGTCCGAGGGGCTCGCCAGCCACGCGGCCAGCTTGGCGCCGGGGGCGATGCCGAGCTCGTTTTTCGCCGAGCGTGTGTTGGTGGTGAGGTCGATCACCCAGTCGATCGCGTCGGTCGCCTCCTTGCTCACTTCGGCCTCGGGCTTGGGCCACTGCGCGACGATCAGCTCGTAGGGGCGCGCGCCCAGCTTGTGCCACAGCTCTTCGGTGATGAAGGGCATGAAGGGGTGGAGCATGACGAGGATCTGGTCGAGCGCCCAGCCGGCGACCGCGCGGGTCTCCACGGCGGGTGAAAACGCCCCCTCCCCTTGTGGGAGGGGGTTGGGGGAGGGGTCTGCCGCGTCAGCGGCAGCTTGCGCTGCCGACCCCTCTCCCTCCGCGCCTTGCGGCGCTCCTCCCTCTCCCGCAAGGGGAGAGGGCTTCTGTGCCAGCACCGGCTTCACCAATTCCAGATACCAGTCGCAGAACTTCGACCACGTGAACTGGTAGATCGCGTTGGCCGCTGCGTCGAAGCGCAGGTCAGCCATCGCCTTTTCGATCTCGGAGACGCAGGCTGCGACCTCGCCGATGATCCACTGGTTGGCGGCGAGGCGGGCGGGCGGGGCCTTGATCGTGTCCGAGGCGCCGATCCCGTTCGACTGGCAGAAGCGCGCCGCGTTCCACAGCTTGGTGGCGAAGTTGCGGTAACCCTCGACCCGCTTCTCGTCCATCTTGATGTCGCGGCCCTGGCTTTCCATCGCCGCCATGAAGAACCGCAAGGCGTCCGCGCCGTACTGGTCGATGAGGCCCAGCGGATCGACCACATTGCCCTTGGACTTCGACATCTTCGCGCCGTCGGCGGCGCGCACGAGGCCGTGGAGGTAGAGCCTGTCCCAGGGCTTCTGGCCCATGTTGTAAAAGCCCATCATCATCATCCGCGCATCCCAGAAGAACAGGATGTCGAACCCCGAGATGAGGAGGCTGTTCGGGAAGTGCTTTTGCAGGAGCGGCGCATCGCCCTCCGGCCAGCCGAGCGTGGCGAAGGGCCACAGGGCGGATGAGAACCACGTGTCGAGGACGTCCTCGTCCTGCGTCAGCGCCACGCCTTCACCGGCGAGGGCCTGTGCGGCGGCCTCGTCCTCGGCGACGAAGCAGCGGCCGTCGTCGGCGAACCACGCCGGGATGCGGTGGCCCCACCATAGCTGGCGCGAGACGCACCACGGCTGGATGTTCTCCATCCAGTTGAAGAAGGTCTTCTCCCAGGTCCTGGGCACGATCTGGATCTCGCCCGAGCGCACCGCTGCGATCGGCTTCTTGGCCAGCTCCGCGGCGTTCACGTACCACTGGTCGGTCAGCCAGGGCTCGATCACCACACCGCCGCGGTCGCCGAAGGGGGTCGCGATCTGACGCGGTTCGGCGTCGTGTTCGACCTCTTCGCCATCCTTGGTCTTGGTGCTGTGGGGGATGAGGTAACCCTGCTCCTTCATCCGCGCGACGACCAGCTCGCGCGCGCCCTCCACGCCGTCGCGGCGGAAGCGGTGGAGGCCGAGGAATTCCGCCGGCACCAGCCCGTCCGCCGTCTGGCACACGTTCGCCTCGGCATCGAGCATGTTGAGCATCTCGGCCGGGGCAAAGCCGGCGCGCTTGCCGACTTCGAAGTCGTTGAAATCATGGCCGGGCGTGATCTTGACGCAGCCGCTCCCCAGCTCGGGGTCAGCGTGCTCGTCGGCGATCACCGGGATGCGGCGGCCGGTCAGCGGCAGCACCACGAACTTGCCGACGACGCTGGCATAGCGTTCATCCGCCGGGTTCACCGCCACCGCCATGTCGGCGAGCATCGTCTCGGGACGGGTGGTGGCGACTTCGAGATAGTCGCGCCCGTCGGGCAGGGTGACGCCATCAGCCAGCGGATATTTGAAGTGCCAGAAGCTCCCCGCAATCGTCTGCGTCTCGACCTCCAGATCGCTGATCGCGGTCTTGAGCTTCGGGTCCCAGTTCACCAGCCGCTTGTCGCGGTAGATGAGGCCGTCGTTGTAGAGATCGACGAAGGTCTTGATCACCGCCTTGGTGAAGTGCGGGTCCATCGTGAATTGCTCGCGGCTCCAGTCCATCGAGCAGCCGAGGCGCCGTAGCTGGTGGGTGATGGTGCCGCCGGACTCCGCCTTCCACTCCCACACCTTCGCGACGAAATCCTCGCGCGAGTAATTGGTGCGCTTGTCCTGCCGCGCCTCCATCTGGCGCTCGACCACCATCTGCGTCGCGATCCCGGCGTGATCGGTGCCGACCACCCACAAGGCGTCCTTGCCGCGCAGGCGCTCGTAGCGGACCACCACGTCCTGCAGCGTGTTGTCGAGCGCGTGGCCGATGTGCAGCGAGCCGGTGACGTTCGGTGGCGGGTTGACGATGGTGAAGGCTTCCGCGTCAGGCCGCTCGGGCCGGAACAGGCCGTTCGTCTCCCAGTGGGAATACCAGCGCGCCTCGATGGCGGCGGGGTCGAAGGTGGTGGGCAATGTCGGGTTCGAAGTTTCGGCCATGATGCCCCGCGCCATGCCAGCACCCATGTTGCGATGCAATGTTGGAACCGCGATGGGTGTCTTGCGAGAGCCTTGCGGGGCCGGAAAATTCCCCCCATACCCCCGCACAATGCAGAGTGCCGCGCAACATTTGCTGGAGGATGCGGGCGACGGCGGTCCCCGGCTGGTGCTGTCGGGGCAGCTGGTCCTCGCCGCGATCGACCCGCTCGAACGCGCGCTGAGAACCGTGTCCGGGCCTGTCGCGACGGTCGATCTGGCCGGGGTCGAGGAGATCGACACCGTCGGCGCCTGGGTCGTGTGCCGCTTCGCGCGCGAGCACGAGAGCGACATCACCGGCGCCAGCCCCGAGGCCGAGCGCCTGCTCGCCGCAATGCGCGATATCGACGCGAGCGGCGACACCCACCCGCACCGCCTGCCGGTGTGGGAACGCGTGCCGCTCGCGGTGGGCGAGAGGGTGTTCGGCGCGCGCTACGGGGTCTACGGCGTGGTCGCCTTCTTCGGGCAGATCCTGATCGCCGTCGGCAACCTCGTGCGCCGCCCGCGCCGCTTCCCGTTCAAGGCGCTGGTCCACCAGATGGAGCTGGTCGGCGTCACCGCGCTGCCGATCATCGGCCTCATGAGCTTCCTCATCGGCATCGTCATCGCCCAGCAGGGCTCGGTCCAGCTCCAGCAGTTCGGGGCCGAGGCGCTGACGGTCAACCTCGTCGGGCGCATCACCTTGCGCGAGTTGGGCGTGCTGATGACCGCGATCATGGTCGCGGGCCGCTCGGGCAGCGCCTTTGCCGCGCAGCTCGGCACGATGAAGCTCACCGAGGAGATCGACGCGATGCGCACCATCGGCATCTCGCCGGTCGAGGTGCTGGTGATCCCGCGCATTCTGGCCGCGACCTTCATGATGATCCTGCTGGGCTTCTTCGCCGCGCTGTTGGCGATCATCGGCGGGGCGGTCGTCGGCCAGTTCGCGCTCGGTATCCCGTTCTTCACCTTCCTCTTGCGCATCCAGGAAGTGGTGCCGGTGCACGACCTGTGGGTCGGCCTCATCAAGGCCCCCGTGTTCGGCCTGATCGTCGCGCTCGCCGGCTGCTATCACGGGATGCAGGTTCACGGGAATTCCGAGGAAGTCGGCCGGCGGACCACCATGGCGGTGGTCTCGGCGATCTTCGCGGTGATCGTGCTCGACGCCTTCTTCGCGGTGTTCTTCACCGAGATCGGGTGGGGCTGACATGATGCGCATGACCAAGCACCCCTCGGACGACGAACCGGTCATCAGGATCGAGGGCCTCGTCAACTCCTTCGGCGATTTCAACGTCCACGACGGGCTCGATCTCACGGTGCGGCGCGGCGAGATCCTCGGCGTGGTCGGCGGGTCGGGGACGGGCAAGAGCGTGCTGATGCGCTCGATCATCGGGCTCCAGCGTCCCAGCGCCGGACGGATCGACGTGCTCGGGCGCTGCATCACCGAAAGCGATCTCGAACAGGGCATCGGCGTGCGGCGGCGCTGGGGCATCCTGTTCCAGGGCGGGGCGCTGTTCTCGACGCTCACCGTGGGCGAGAATGTCGAGGTGCCGATCAAGAAATACTACCCCGAGCTCGATCCCGAATTCCGTGCCGAGATCGCGCGCTACAAGGTGATGCTGACCGGCCTGCCCGAAAGCGCGGTGCAGAAGTTCCCTTCCGAGCTGTCGGGCGGGATGAAGAAGCGCGCCGGCCTCGCCCGCGCGCTCGCATTGGATCCCGAGCTGCTGTTCCTCGACGAACCCACCGCCGGGCTCGATCCGATCGGCGCGGCCAAGTTCGACCGGCTGACGCGCGAGTTGAAGGAAACCATGGGCCTCACCGTGTTTCTGATAACCCATGATCTCGATACGCTTTACGAGATCTGCGACCGCGTGGCGGTGATCGCCGAGAAGAAGATCATCGCGGTCGGCACGATCCCCGAACTGATCGCGACCAAGCACCCGTGGATCGAGGAATATTTCAACGGCCCGCGCGGCCGCAGTGCCCATGCCACTCACCTTCGGGACGAACAGGCATGAACGAGAGAATATTGGACAAGCCCGCCCGCAGGGCCGCATAGGGAGCGCGCATGGAGACCAGAGCCAATCATCTGTGGGTCGGTGCGGTGACGCTGGTGCTGCTGGCGGCGCTGGCGGCTTTCATCGTCTGGATCGCGCGTCTCAATGAAGGCGCGCAGGACGAATACGACATCTTCTACAACCAGTCGGTATCTGGCCTTGCGCAGGGCAGCCAGGTGACCTTCGCGGGCGTGCCGGTGGGCCAGGTGACCGAGATCGCGCTGGCCAAGGACAACCCCGAATTCGTGCGCGTGCGGGTCAAGGTGAAGGACGACGTGCCCATTCTGGTGGGCACCCAGGCGACCATCCAGGCGAGCTTCACCGGGGTCTCGACGATCCTGCTCGACGGCGCGCGCAAGGACAATCCGCCGATCACCTGCGAGACCACCGCCTGCCCCGAAGGCCGCCCGGTGATCCCCCCGGGGCGCGGCGGCTTCGGCGAGATCGTCGCCAACGCGCCGCTGCTGCTTGAACGCCTCGCGACGCTGACCGAACAGCTCAACCTGATCCTCGGGCCCGAGAACCAGAAGGAGCTGGCGGGCATCCTCAGGAATTCGAACCGCCTGACCGCGGGCCTCGCCGATGCGACGCCCGAGCTCACCCAGAACCTCAAGGATTTCCAGGTGACGATGCGCGAGTTCAACGAGACGCTGAACGCGGTCGAACGGCTCGCCGACAACACCAACGGCCTCGTCGGCAAGGAAGGCGAGCCGCTGGCGCAGGAACTGCGCGCGACGCTCAAGAGCGCCAATGCGACGCTCGCGAGCCTCTCGGCGACGCTCGAGGACACGCGCCCGGCGATCCGCCAGCTGCGCACGGGCACGCTGCCCAATGCCGAGGCGACCTTGCAGGATCTGCGCGCCACCAGCCGCTCCTTGCGCGCCATCACCGAGAAGCTCGAAAGCGAAGGCGCGGGCGCGCTGGTGGGCGGCAAGTCGCTGCCCGACTACAAGCCCGAGTAAGAGGAAAGACCGCATGACCATCCGCCTCCGGCCTGTCCTTCTGGCTCTCCCGCTCGCGCTGGCCTTGACGGGCTGCATCAGCCTCGGCGGCGAGCCGCCCGAGAGCCTCCTGACCCTGAGCCCCGCTGCCCGCGCGCCGGCCGGGCCGGGGGTCGCGGGCGATGCGAGCCGCCCGGTGATCGCGGTGATGCCCTTCGATACCCCCGCCAAGCTCGACGTGCTGCGTGTTCCCGTGGCGGTGAGCGATACCGAGCTGGCCTATCTGCAGGAGGCCTTCTGGGTCGAGAAGCCCGCGCGCCTGTTCCGCCAGCTGGTGGGCGAGACGATCCGGGCGCGGGGACAGGCCATGGTGGTCGACGGCAACGACATCGCATCGATGCCTTCGGTGACCCTTCAGGGCACGCTGATCGACATGGGGTTCGACGCTTCGACCTCGGAGGCGGTGGTGCGCTTCGATGCGGTGCGCACGGGCAAGGACGGCGCGGTCGCCACCCGCCGCTTCGAGGCGCGCGAACCCGGCGTGACCCCCGACCCGCGCGCGGTCGGAGCGGCGCTCAATGCGGCGGCGAACCGGGTCGCGGCCGAAGTGGCGGAGTGGGTGTCGGCGGGGTAGCCTCTGGCACCTGGGTTTCCCCTCCCCTTGGGGAGGGGCGAAGGCGACCCCGATTCTCGCTGGCCTACGCCCGCGCCAGCCTGGCGAAGGCGGCGGCACGCAGGAAGTCGGCCTCGCGGCGTGTGCGGCGCTCCTCGGCCTCCTCGTCGCGGCCCCACAGCTCGGCCTGCCATTCCTCCTCGAGACACGCCGCCTGCCACAGCGCGCGCGGCTCGTCCTCGTGGCGCGCGTCAAGCGCGGCAAGGCCGATGGTGAGCGAGGCGGCAAGCTTGGTCATCGCCTCGACGCCTGCCAGCTGGAAGGGATCGAGCGCGAGCAGCCGGGCGCGCAGCACCGCGAGGGATGCCGGCGGTTGCGGGCGGTGGAGGATGCCGCTCACCCGCGTGAGGGTGATGCCGTGCGCTGCCTCGAACCCGGCGAGCAGCGGCTCCCACACCTCGATCTGGCGCGCGTGGAGCGGCTCGTCGGGGTCGGCGCGGTAGCACAGCGTGTCGGTTTCGGCGTAGGCGAGGAGGCCCTCGGCTACGCCCCCGGGGGAGAGGGCGACGAGGTCGATCGCGTAGTCGGCCATGTCGCGCAGGGGCAGGCTGGCCGGGTCGATCTGTTCGCCCTGCTGCCGCCACTCGGCCGCCAGCGCCTCTGCGAGCGGGCGGGTGGGCAGCAGCTGCGGCACGCCGCCGACGGTCTTCACCCCGCGCGTGTCGAGCATGACCTGCCAGCCCCCCGGCTGCTCGGCCAGGGTGACGTCGGTGTAGAAGCGGCGGATCATGGCTGGCGCGGGCCCTCGTCCCGGAAGCGGCGGGCGATGAAGCGGGGGAGGAAGAAGATCTCGAAGAAGCCCGCCACGGCGAGCACCGCGCCCACGGCATAGGGCAGGTCGATGATCCCGCGCACGATGGCGAAGCCGAGCAGCACCATCGCCACCCCGCCGAAGCGCGCGGCGGTGATGATGATGAAGCCGGTGCGGGCGCGGGCCTCGGCGGTCTCGCGGGGGGACGGGGTCATGGCAGCGCCTCCTCGAGCGCGGCGGCGAGATCGGTGGCGGTCTCGACCACCCGGGCCGCGCCGCTCGCCAGCAGTTCGGCTGCGCCGTGGTAGCCCCAGCCGACGCCGATCGCGGCGACCCCGATCGAGCGCGCCATCAGCATGTCGAAGCTGGTGTCGCCGATCATCACCGCCTCGGATGGCTGCGCCCCCGCCTCGAACAGCGCGGCCTCGAGCATCGCCGGGTGCGGCTTGGAGGGGTGGCGGTCGGCGGTCTGGAGCGAGGTGAAGAGGTCGGCGATGCCGTGGGTGGCGAGGCAGGCGGCAAGGCCCCGGTCGGACTTGCCGGTGGCGACGGCGAGCTGCCAGCCCGCGCCGTGCAGCGCGCGCAGCAGCTCGGCGATGCCCTGATAGAGCGGCTCGTCGAGCAGCCCTTCCTCTCGGCGCGCGCGGAAGCTGGAGCGGTAGAACTCGGTGACCGCGCGGTTCTCCTCGTCGGTGAGCGCCGGGGCGAGGGCGCGCACCGCGGCAGGCAGGCTGAGGCCGACGATGCGGCGCACGGCGTGATCGTCGGGGGCTTCGAGCCCCGCCCGGGCAAAGGCGCGCGCCATCGCCCAGCAGACATCCGCCTGCCCGTCGACCAGCGTGCCGTCGCAATCGAACACGGCCAGGCGCACGGGGGGGCGGGTCATTCCGGCAGCTCGCGCACGAGGTGGGCGAGGGCGGCGTGGCCCGCAGTCTCGAGCCCGAGCGCGATGCGGGCGCGCTCCTGCGCCGTCTTGTTCTGCGACAGCTTCAAGGTCGGCCGCCAGGCCTGCACCTCGAGCTCGAAGCCGGTGATGCCGCGGAACAGCCCAGTCCAGACCTTCTCGGAGGATTCCTCCGCGCGCCACGGCGTGCCGTCCAGCCGCCCCTCGTGCTTGAGGATCGCGGCGTGCAGGAAGGCCTCGAGCCCCGCGTCGTCCATCCTGCGCACCCGGCCTTCAAGTTCGAGCGCGACGTAATCCCATGTCGGCACCGTGTCGCGGTTGTCGTACCAGCGGGGGGAGACATAGGCGTCGGGGCCGTTGACCACGATCAGCGCCGTCATCCCGTCAAGATGCCGCATCAGGGCATTGCCGCGGGCGAGGTGGAACTGGATTGCGCCATCACCGGTCGAGAGCAGCGGCGTGTGAGCCACCCTTGGCCCGTCGGGCGACTGGGCGAAGACCATGCCGAAGCCGATCTCGTCGATCAGGCTTTCGCACAGGGCGCGGTCGTCGGTGCGGTAGAGCGGGTTGGGGTGCATCAGCGGGTCGGCTTGCGGCCTGCTCCCTTGGGCTTGGCTGCGGGCTTGGGCTTGCCCTTTGCCTTCGCCTTGGGCTTGCCCTGCGCCTTTGCCGCACCGCGCGCGCGGCGGGGGGCGCGCTCTTCCTTGCGAGCCTGCTTGAAGTGGCGGCGGGCGGCCTGCTTCTTCTCCTCGGCGGTCTTCTCGGGCACCTCTTCGCGCAAGGGAGAGGCGTCGGACATCGCCGGGTCGAAGCCCAGCACCTCCATGCTCGCGGCGAAGTGCGGGGGGAGTTCGGCTGTCACATCCAGCTTCCCGCCGGTGCCACCATCTTCCTTGGCACCCGCCTTGGGCTCGGAGATGATCAGTCGGCGGGCGTGCAGGTGCATCTTGCGGCTCACCGCGCCGGTGAGGAAGGCGTCCTGCCCGCCGTACTTGCCGTCGCCCACGATCGGGTGGCCGATCGCGGCCATGTGGACGCGCAGCTGATGGGTGCGCCCCGTCAGCGGCTCCAGTTCGACCCACGCCGTGCGCTGCCCGGCGCGGTCGACCACGCGGTAGCGGGTCTTGGCCGCCGCGCCGTTCTCCTCGTCGATATGCATCTTCTCGCCGCCGGTGCCCGGCTGCTTGGCGAGCGGGGCATCGATCACGCCCTCGGAGAGCTGCGGATTGCCGACCACCAGCGCCCAGTAGACTTTTCGCGCAGAGCGGCTCGCAAAGCGCTTGGAGAAGCTCGCCGCGCTCCCCGGGGTGCGGGCGATCAGCAGGACGCCGGAGGTGTCCTTGTCGAGCCGGTGGACAAGCCGCGGGCGGGGCGCGTTGCCTTCCACGAAGGCGTCCAGCAGCCCGTCGACATGCTTGGTGGTCTTGCTCCCGCCCTGCGTGGCAAGGCCGGGGGGCTTGTTGAGGACGATCGCGGTCGGCGTCTCGCGGATCACCATGTCGCGGGCCTCGGCGATCTGCTCGGGGCTGAGCGGGCGCGCACGCGGCTTGGCGGGTTCCCGGGCCGTGTCCTCGCCGCCCGGCGGCACGCGCAGCACCTGGCCTGCGGCAAGGCGATCCTCGGGCTTGGCGCGCTTGCCGTCGACCCGGATCTGCCCGGTGCGCGCCCATCGCGAGACCGTGGCAAAGCCCACCTGCGGCAGGTTGCGCTTGAACCAGCGGTCGAGCCGGATGCCGTCGTCATCCTCGGCGACGGTGAACTGGCGGACCTCATCCCGATCGCCCTGAGCCTGTCGAAGGGTCATCGCGGGGCTCCCTGCACGGCGACAAGGCCGATGACCACCGCCGCGAGCCCCGCGATCAGCGAGGCGGCGGCATATCCGGCCGCGAGCCACGCCTGCCCGCGGTGGAGCATGGTGACGAGCTCGGCGGAAAAGGCGCTGAAGGTGGTGAAGCCGCCGAGCAGCCCGACGCCGAGCAGCAGCCGCGCGGTCTCGGCGGCACCCACGCCGGGCGTCGCTCGGGCGAACCAGCCGACCAGCGCGCCCATCAGCAGGCTGCCGGCGATGTTGACCGCGAGCGTGCCCCACGGGAAGGCGCTCCCCTCGCCCGCCAGCGCGCCGACCCAGCGGCCCGCATGATAGCGCAGCACCGAGCCCGCAGCGCCGCCCGCGGCGACGTAAAGGCTGGCCTTCAGGGGAGAGATCACACCGTCCATCGCGCGGCCATAGCGAGGCGCGCGCGCCGTGGCTAGGCGGGCGTGGGCCACGAATGCACTCTGACGGCTTGCCATTTTGCCCGTGTTGGACTAGGGGGGCGCGGTTTGAAGGGCGGCTCCCCTCGGGAATCGCCCGCATTTCATTGGAAATTCACCGCGCACCCCCGCGCAGAATCACATGCGGGGCTCTGGGCGTTTGGACATGAGGTAGTCGTCGTTTATGCAAATCATGGTTCGCGATAACAATGTCGATCAGGCCCTGCGCGCGCTCAAGAAGAAGCTGCAGCGCGAAGGCGTTTATCGCGAAATGAAGCTGCGTCGCCACTACGAGAAGCCGTCGGAAAAGCGCGCCCGCGAAAAGGCCGCCGCCGTTCGCCGCGCCCGCAAGATGGAGCGCAAGCGGATGGAGCGCGACGGGAGCAAGTGACGTAAACCTCAGCCGCGCAAGCGGCGCTCAGGTTTGCGTCATCCTCGCGAAAGCGGGGATCTCGTGCCCCAAGCGGTAAACCCGATAGGTATCCGCTTGAAACACCCTTTCCGATCAGCCATCAGGGCGCGGCATCAAACCCGCGCCCTTTTGTCGTCACTCTTCACCGTCGCGTCGCCGTGACCAGCAGGACATCACCATGACCGAGATTACCCGCGTTCCTATCCAGCCCGTCGCCAAGGGCTCGCTGACCAAGCTGTGGATCGGGGTGATCCTCGCCGTGCTGGTCGGCGCCGGCCTCGCCTGGGCGGCCGTGCCGCGCGGGCTCGATGTCGATGTGGTGCAGGCCGGCACCGGCCCCACCCCCAAGCCGGGCGAGGTGATCTTCGTCAAGTACACCGGCAAGCTTGCCGCCGACGGCTCCGTGTTCCAGGACGCGCAGGAAAGCCCCTTCCCGGTGCAGGGCCTGTTCCCCGAAGGCACCCCGCTGCTGTTCGAGGAAGGCCAGATCATCCCGGGCTTCTACGAGGGCCTCAAGAACGTCCAGAAGGGCGGCAAGTACACGATCTTCATCCCCGCCGAACTCGGCTACGGCGCGACCCCGCCGCAGGGCTCGTCGATCCCGGCCAATGCCGATCTCGAATTCGACATCGAGGTGACCGGCATCATGACCCGCGCCGCGGTGGAGCGCAATTTCCAGATCCTCCAGCAGCAGATGCAGGCGCAGATGGGCGGCCCGCAGGGCGGTGCCGGCGGCGCGCCGGGCGGTGCTGGCGGCGCGGCTCCGGACGGGGCCCCGCAGGCCGCGCCGGGCCAGTAAGGGGCGCAGGCGTCATGTCGGTCGACAAGGCAACCGTCGCCAAGATCGCGTCGCTCGCCCGCATCCGCATGGATGACGAAGCGCTCGAACAGATGGTGCCGGAACTGAACGGCATCCTCCAGTGGGTCGAGCAGCTGGGCGAGGTGGACACCGCCGGGATCGAGCCGATGGCGGCGGTGATCCCGAACACCCTGCGCCTGCGCGAGGACGTGGTCGACGCCGACCCGCTGACCGGCGGCGGCAAGCGCGACGACGTGCTCGCCAATGCGCCCGCGGCCGAGCACGGCTTCTTCGGCGTGCCCAAGGTGATCGA
Source organism: Erythrobacter donghaensis (assembly GCF_001557325.1). Taxonomy (GTDB): domain Bacteria; phylum Pseudomonadota; class Alphaproteobacteria; order Sphingomonadales; family Sphingomonadaceae; genus Erythrobacter; species Erythrobacter donghaensis_B. The sequence goes on along the minus strand of NZ_LSJS01000065.1, from coordinate 12,214 downwards.
GTAAGGGGGAAGGGGCATCCCCCTCTCCCGTTCGGGCCGAGCTTGCCGAAGCCTGCGTATTTTCTTTTCTGATCCTGCGCCTCAAGAAGGACGGCCCTTCGACAGGCTCAGGGCGAACGGTTGGAACCAATGACTGACCTCACCTCTCTCGGCGTAAAGGACATCCGCGACGGTGTCGCCAAGGGCGATTTCACCGCGCGCGAAGTGGCGGAAGGCTTCAACGCCGCCGTGGCCGAGGCTGCCGCCTTGAACGCCTTCATCGTCACCACCCCCGACCATGCGCTCGCCGCGGCCGACAGGGTCGACGCCGCGCGCGCCGCGGGAGAGGCGCTGGGGGCGATGGCGGGCGTGCCGATCGGGATGAAGGACCTCTTCGCCACCCACGGCGTGCAGACCACCGCAGCGAGCCACATCCTCGAAGGCTTCACCCCGCGCTACGAGAGCACGGTTTCGCAGAAGCTATGGGACGCGGGCGCCGGGATGCTGGGCAAGCTCAATCTCGACCAGTTCGCGATGGGCTCCTCGAACGAGACCTCCTATTTCGGCAACGTGTCCTCGCCGTGGCGCAAGGCCGACAGCAACCAGCCGATGAGCCCCGGCGGCTCCTCGGGCGGTTCCTCCGCCGCGGTCGCCGCGCGGATTGCGCCTGCCGCCACCGGCACCGATACCGGCGGCTCGATCCGGCAACCGGCCGCCTTCACCGGCATCTGCGGGATCAAGCCGACCTATGGCCGCTGCTCGCGCTGGGGCATCGTTGCCTTCGCCTCGAGCCTCGATCAGGCCGGGCCGATGGCGCGCTCGGTCGAGGATTGCGCGATCATGCTCGGCGCGATGGCGGGGTTCGATCCCAAGGACGCGACCAGCCTCGACATGCCCGTGCCCGATTGGGAGGCCGCTCTGAACGCCGACCTCAGGGGCAAGAAGGTCGGCATCCCGCGCGAATACCGGATGGAGGGCACCGATCAGGCGATCCTCGACTCTTGGGAGCAGGGCAAGGCGTGGCTCAAGGACGCGGGCGCCGAGATCGTCGACGTCTCGCTGCCGCACACCAAATATGCGCTGCCCGCCTACTACATCGTCGCTCCCGCCGAAGCCTCCTCGAACCTCGCCCGCTATGACGGGGTGCGTTACGGGCTGCGCGACCTTCCCGAGGGCGTCGGCCTCCAGGACATGTACGCCGCCACCCGCGCCGCCGGCTTCGGCGACGAGGTCAAGCGCCGCATCCTGATCGGCACCTACGTGCTCTCGGCGGGCTTCTACGACGCCTATTACACGCAGGCGCAGAAGGTGCGCGCGCTGGTCGCCCGCGATTTCGAGCGGGCGTTTGCGGAGTGCGACGTGATCCTCGCGCCGACCACGCCGACGGCCTCGTTCCCGCTCGGCTCGATGAACGAAGACCCGCTGACGATGTATCTGAACGACGTCTTCGCGGTTCCCGCGAGCCTCGCAGGGCTCCCCGCGATGAGCGTGCCCGCGACGATCAACGCCGATGGCCTGCCGCTGGGCCTCCAGCTGGTCGGCCGCCCGTTCGACGAGCAGGGCGTGCTGAATGCGGGTCTCGCGATCCAGCAACGCGCAGGCTTCACCGCCAAGCCGGAGAAGTGGTGGTGACCGCCGATCCCGCGCTGTGGCTTGCCGGTATCGGCATCGCCCTCGCGGTGCCGGTGACCTTCATGGTCGCCAATTGGGTGAGAAAGAACGTCGATCACGGCGAGCTGCGCTTCGGGCCGGACGGTAAGGTGATCGAGGACGAGGACAAGCAATGAGCAACTACCGCATCCAGGGTGCCACGGGCGAATGGGAGGTCGTGATCGGCCTCGAGGTCCACGCGCAGGTCACCTCCAACGCCAAGCTGTTCAGCGGCGCCGCCACCGCCTTCGGCGCGGAGCCCAATGCGCAGGTCTCCCTCGTCGATGCCGCGATGCCGGGGATGCTGCCCGTGCCCAACCGCGAGTGCATCCGGCAGGCGGTGCGCACCGGCATGGCGATCGAGGCGCAGATCAACGCGTGGAGCCGGTTCGACCGCAAGAACTACTTCTACGCCGACCTGCCGCAGGGCTACCAGATCAGCCAGCTCTATCACCCGCTTGTGGGCGAAGGTTCGCTGCTGATCGAGGCGGACGAGAAGGCCGGGATCGAGGCCGACAAGGTCATCGGCATCGAGCGCATTCACGTCGAGCAGGACGCGGGCAAGCTGATGCACGACCAGCACCCGACCATGTCCTATGTCGACCTCAACCGCTCGGGCGTGGCGCTGATGGAGATTGTCAGCCGCCCCGACATGCGTTCGCCCGCCGAGGCCGGGGCTTACCTTCGGAAGCTGCGCGCGATTTTGCGCTACGTCGGCTCGTGCGACGGCAACATGGAGGAAGGCTCGATGCGCGCCGACGTGAACGTCAGCGTGCGCCGTCCGGGCGAACCCTTCGGCACCCGCACCGAGACCAAGAACGTGAACTCCGTCCGCTTCGTCATGCAGGCGATCGAGCACGAGGCGATGCGGCAGGTCGATGTACTCGAGGCGGGCGGCACGATCGTGCAGGAAACCCGCCTGTTCGACCCCGGCACCGGCACCACGCGCACGATGCGCAGCAAGGAAGACGCGCACGACTATCGCTACTTCCCCGATCCCGATCTGCTGCCGCTGGTGCTGGAGGAAGATTTCCTTGCCGAATGCCGCGCCTCGCTCCCCGAACTGCCCGACGCCAAGCGCAAGCGCTATGTCGAGGTGCTCGGCCTCACCCCCTACAACGCCCGCGAGCTGACCGCCGAGGTGGAAACCTTCGCGCGGTTCGAAACGCTGCTGGCGGAGACCGCCAAGGCCACCGGCAAGGATGAACCCGCCGTGGCGACGCAGGTCGCCAACTGGTCGCTCTCGGTCGCGCCGGGGGTGATGAAGGCACTGGGTGACGAGGGCGATCCGGCCAATGCCACCGCGAGCGCGCAGGCGAGCATCCTCGCCATGGCCGACAAGAGCGAAATCAGCGGCGGGCAGGCCAAGGAGATTTTTGAAATTGTCCTCAGGACGGGGCGCGATCCGAACGAGGTCGCTGATACGGAAGGCCTGAAGCAGGTCTCCGACACCGGCGCGATCGAGGCCGCCGTCGACGCGATCATCGCCGCCAACGCCGACAAGGTCGAACAGTACCGCGCCGGCAAGGAAGCGCTGTTCGGCTTCTTCGTCGGCCAGACGATGAAGGCGATGCAGGGCAAGGCCAACCCGCAGCTCGTCAACCAGCTGCTCAAAGCCAAGCTGGGGTAAGTTGGCCCACGCGGCGATCCGGATCGAGCGGGAGGAGTTTACCGAAGTCACGCTCGATCTGCTCGGGCGCAGCTTCGGGGCCGGCTCGCTCGACGGTTTCGACGTGTTCTACACCGCCGAGGACCTGTTCGAGGAAGTGATGTACCGCCGCGCGGGGCGCGAGGCGGGGGACCGGTGCGACACCGCGATGCTGTTCTTCCGCCTGCGCGGCCAGTTCGAGCGGCTGAAGCCCGGGGTGCGGATCACGCCTTCGACACGCCTGAAAGACCTCACCCGGATGTCGCCGACACGGCTCAGCAAGCGCCTCGCGCGCGAGAACGGGCTTGCCATGCCGATCGTGTCGTTCGGCTATGTCGGCTGCGTGGGATGGATCATGGGGTTGGTCGGCAGCCCGTTGGTGTGGTGGCTGATCGGTGTCGAGGCCTTTGCCGTGGTCGGCGTCGCCTGCTTCATCATGATGATCGCCGACCGCGGGCGCTACTGGCTCGAATGGGAGACGGTGTGGTCGCTGGTCGATGCCATCGCCCGCAAGAACGTGCCCCGCAAGGATGCGATCGGCGCGCGCAGCCGGACCGAGGACCTGTGGCAGCGCTTTGCCGAGATCCTCGCGCTCTCCGCCATGCCCGAGCCCAACGGCGCGCGGCTGGTCGATGCGCACCGGATCGAACGGCACACGCGGATCGAGCTGGTGTGAGGCCATGACCGCCCCCAAACTCGCCATCGTCCTCGTCCAGCCCGAGATCCCCGGCAACACCGGGGCGGTGGGGCGCACCTGCGTGGCGCTGGGCATGGAGCTGGTCCTGATCCACCCGCTCGGGTTCACCATCGACGACAAGCGGGTGAAACGCTCGGGGCTGGACTACTGGCCGCACGTGCGGCTCACCGAATATGCCAGCTGGGAGGCCTTCCTCGAAGCGCGCGAGCCCCGGCCCGACCAGCTGTTCCTGTTCGAGGAATTCGGCGCGAGGAGCTTCTACGAGCCCGAATACCCGGACGATGCCTTCCTCGTCTTCGGGCAGGAGACGAAGGGCTTGCCGAAGCCGATCATCGCAGCCCACGCCGACCGCCTGTTCAAGCTGCCGATGCGGTCGGAGGTGATCCGCTCGCTGAACCTTGCCAACACTGTCGCGGCGGCGGCCTATCAGGCGCTCAGGGGGAAGTTCTGAGCGCCCTGTGGCGCGCCTGTCGCCCGCCTTGTCGAAAATTGCTTGTCCTTGCCAAAACCGTTGCGGGCCGAAAATCGTCTGATATTCAGTATCCGACTATCAGTTCAGGGGCGCAATCGATGATTTTGAAGAATGTGCGTGCGGGCGTGATCGCTCTTGCCGGGGCCAGCATGCTTGCCTTCTCGGCACCGGCCATGGCCGGGGACACCACTCGCGAGGGCTTCGTCTTCCCCGCCGATGGCAGCATGAAGATCGTGGTGTTCCGCCCCGACGTCAGCGTCGGCTCGCAGAAGGCCGGCGGGATCGTCGAGCCCAATGCCGACTGGACCGAGACCGCGCGCACCAACATCAAGGCCAAGCTGATCGAGCGTGCCGCTGCGCTCAACGCGAGCCTCGAATTCGTTGACGAGCTCGAAGGCGCGAACGCCGAGGTGCTGACCGAGTACCGCGCGCTGTTCGAGGCGGTGTCGGCCTCGATCTTTACCCACGTCACCGTCGGCGACAGCCTTGCCACCAAGCAGAAGCTGGTCACCGATCCCAAGGTGCCCAGCGCGCGCCCGCGCAAGGTCAACCAGCTCGACTGGACGCTCGGGCCGGGCACCGCCCAGCTGCGCGAGGCGACCGGCGCGGACTACGCGATGTTCGTCTTCACCAACGACGCCTATGGCGACAGCGGGCGCAAGGCGGCGCAGGCGGCAGGGATGCTCGGCTGCCTGATCGGGGTGTGCGTGCTCGTGCCCTCGGGCATCCATGTCGGCTATGCCGGCCTCGTCGAGCTCGAGACCGGCAATGTCGTGTGGTTCAACACCGACCTTGCGATGGGCGGTGACCCGCGCGAGGTGGACGGCGCCGAAAAGCGCGTCGGCCAGCTGCTCGACGGCTTCCCGCTGCGCGCCGGCTTCGGCCCGGCGGAAAAGGCCAAGTGAGAAGGCGACGCGCGGAGCGGCCCAAGGCCGCTCCGGGCGGCGTGACACCGCGCCGCCTGCTGCCCTTGCGGCTTGCCCTTGCGGGCCTGCTCGCTGCGGCCTCGCCGGTCGCGGCCGCGCAGGACGCGCCCGCGCCCGCGCCTGCCCCGGTGCCCGCGAGCGACGAGTTCGAAGGCCCCTACCAGCCGACCGACGATCTGGAGCGCGGCCTGTGGCACCAGATGGCCGAGGCCGAACGCTCGCTCAGAACTTCCAAGCAGGTGATCCGCGATCCCGAGCTCAACGCCTATCTGCGCGAGGTGCTGTGCCGCACGGTGGGGCCGGAATGCGCCAACATCCGGCTTTACGTCCTGCGCTCGCCCTATTTCAACGCGACCATGGCGCCCAACGGGGTGATGACCGTATGGTCCGGGCTGCTGCTGCGCGCCCAGAACGAGGCGCAGCTCGCCGCGGTGCTCGGCCACGAATTCGCCCACTTCAAGCGCCGCCACTCGCTCCAGCTGTTCCGTCAGGCCAAGGAAAAGAGCAACGCCGCCGCCTTCCTGTCCTTCACCGGGATCGGCGCGCTGATCTCGATCGGCCTGCTCGAATCGATCTTCGCCTTCTCGCGCGAGATGGAGGAGGAGGCCGACCGTGACGGCCTCGCGCTGATCACCGCGGCGGGCTATGACCCGGCGCAGGTGCCGCTGATCTGGGAGCAGATGCTCGACGAGCGCGATGCGACGCTGGTGGCGCGCGGGCGCGACAAGGACAAGCGCAAGGCCAAGGCCGGGCTGTTCGCGACCCACCCGCCAAGCCAGGCGCGGGTCGATTACCTGCGCGCCGCGATTGCCCAGCTCGGCACTGCCCCCGGGGGCGAGAGCGGCGACCAGCGCTACCGCGAACGGCTGGCGGCATGGTGGCCGCAGTTCCTCGACGACCAGTTGAAGCTCAATGACGACGGCGGCAGCCTGTTCCTGATCGATTCGATCGACAAGGCCAACGGCTGGACGCCGTGGAGCGGCTTTGCCCGCGCCGAGTTCCACCGTCGTCGCGGCGCGCCGGGCGATGCCGAGGCGGCGGTCGGGTTCTATTCCGACACCATCGCGCGCGGGGGCGATCTGCCCGAGCTGTGGCGCGGGCGTGGTTACGCGCTGCGCAAGGCGGGCCGCGCCGAAGAGGCCCGCGCCGATTTCCGCGAATATCTCGGCCGCGTCCCCGATGCGCCCGATCGCGCCATGGTAAGCACCCTAGCAGGAGTTGAATGATGAAGAGGCTGTCTGTCCTTGCCCTTGCCGCGGCACTGGTCGCGCTTCCCGCCGCGCCGGTGCTTGCCGGGTGGAAGCTTGTCGAACAGGGCCAGCCCGTCGCGGTCGGCAAGAGCGCGATGAAGGTCACCCCGTCGGAAAGGTGGAACCGCTGGAGCGTGCGCCCGGTCAAGCAGGGCGAGGTCTGGACGCGCGACGGCACCAACCTCAACGAGCTCTATTTCGTCACCGGCCTGCCCGCCGGGATGACGCTCTACAAGGACACCCAGAAGAAGGAGCGCCCGCTCCCCAAGCTGTCGGCCAAGCTCGATCTGACCGAGATCCCCGAGTTCTACGAAAGCTCGACCCGGCTGGTGCTCAACACCTCGGTGTTCCAGATGACCTCGGTCGAGCCCGCCAAGATGGGCGGGCAGGACGCGGTCAAGTTCACCTTCGAATATTCGGTCGAGGGCAGCCCGCTGAAGCGCCGCGGGGTGGCGGTCGGGACGATGGTCAAGGGGCAGCTCTACCTGATCAGCTTCCTCGCGCCCGCGACCCACTTCTTCGAGCGCGACCAGGCCGAGGTCGAGAAGATCATGGCGAGCGTGACGTTCTGATCCACCCGCGCGGGGCGCTTCGGGGCTACTCCAGCCCCAGCGCCCGCAAGTTCATCGTCGCCGCGTTGTAGCTCGCTTCGGCCAGCCGCCCGGCGAGCTCGGCGCGGATCGCGTTGATCTGGGCGTTGGCGGCGGTCTCCTCGCGCGCGTTGACGAGGAAGAACTCGCCCGCGCCCAGCCGGAAGCGGGTGCGCTCGGCCTGCACCATGGCGTTGGCCTGCTTGACCTCGGCATCGGCAAGCTCGGCGAGCTTGATCGCCGCGCCGAGATTGGCGAGGATGTTGGCGACATCGGTGGTGATCTGGTCGGTGATGCGGCGCTGGCGCAGCTCGGTCTCGCGCAGCTCGGCCTCGGCGCGTTGCAGCGCCCCGCGCGCGGTGCGGCGTTGCAGCGGGACGGAGAAGGTCACGCCGACCACGGTGTCGGTCGAATCGAAGGTCGGCCCGCCATCGCCGACCGCACCGAAATCGCGCGACAGCTCGACCGACGCGTTGAGCGAGGGCAGCAGGTCGTTCTGCCGCAGCGCCACGCGGTTGGTCGCGCGTTCGAGCGCGAGCTTGAAGGTCTGGAGCTCGGGGCGGTTCCGGATCACCTCGCTCACCGGCGTCGCGGCGAGCACCTCGGGCCGCGCCACCGCTCGCATCAGCGCCAGATCGGGCAGCATCTCGCGGGTCGGCACCACCATCTCGCCGCGCTCGCCGCGCAGGTAGAAGCCGAGCGAATTGGACGCGGTCAGAAAGTCGCGCCGGGCCTGTTCCAGCAGCGTGCGGCGGCGCAGCAGGTTCTGCTCGTTCTCGGTCAGTGCAATGCGGGCGCGCGCCCCCTCGCCCACCTCGCGGGTGAGGCCCACCTGCCGCGCCTCGGCGATTTCGAGCAGTTCCTCGAACACCCGGATCTCCTCGCCCGCCGCGACCCAGCGCCAATAGGCGCGCAGCGCCTCGTGCTGGACGTTGAGCTTGACCAGCAGCACATCGAGCTGCGCCTGGCTGGCTGCGAGGCGGGTGTCCTCGATCGCGAAGCGGCGGCTGTCGATGTCGCGGCCCCGCAGCAGCGATAGCAGCGCGCCGATCTTCACCTCGCCCGCCTGGTTGGTGTTGTTGATGTTCTCGTAGATCGGGAAGCGCCCGTCCGACAGGCGGTAGCTGCCGAACACCTCGGCGCCCAGCGGGCGCAGCGGCTGGCGCGCTTCGGCCTTGGCGAAGCCGCCCGAGAAGGTGCCGGAGAGACGGTCGTAATACTCGCCCTTCAGCATCAGGTCGAAAGCGCCGTCCGCGCCGAGCTGGTCGGCGCGCGCGGCGGCCTCGCGCTCGAAGGCCTCGAGCACCTGCGGGAAGGTCAGCGCCGAGGAGCGCAGCACCTCGTCGGGCGTGAGCGGGCCGTTCCTGAGCGCGGCTTCGAGCGGTTCGGCGTTGGGCACGATGTCCTGCGCGGGCGCGGGCGCGGCGCACACCAGCGCCAGCGCCGCCCCCGCCAGCAGCAGTCCGGGTCTTCGCCTGTGTGTCACTTGGGCGTCCCGTTCTGGCCGCTGCTTTCGGGTGCCGGCAGCTGCGGCGGGAAGTTGTTGAGCTGGCGCCAGATCTCGTAGCCGACCGGCACGGTCTCGAGCAGCACCCAGGCCTGCACCGCCGCGCCGAAGCGGACGTAGCGTTCCTCGGGCCAGCCGTAGCCATCGAGCTTTTCCTCGGCGATCAGCACGCGGAAGCGCCCGTCGACCTGCGCCGACTGGTCGACCGTGATCACCCGGCCCCCGAAGGTGCCGACCGCGACCGAGGGCCAGCCGGAGAACTGCACCGCCGGCCAGCCTTCGAACTGGATGCGCGCCTGATCACCGGGCCGCACCAGCGCGACATCGCGCCCGTCGATGAAGATCTCGATCACCCGTACCGCGCCCTTGGGCACGAAGGTCGCGAGCACGTCGCCCGCGCTGATATAGGTGGCGGCATCGCCGGCATTGAGGCTCTGGATGAAACCGTCGCGCGGGGCGCGCACGATCTGAGAGGACTGGCGCGAGAGGTTGACGTCGGCGCGGTTCAATGCGGCCTGCGCGGCGGCGACCTGGCCCTCGCGCTCGGCGATGCGGATCTGCGCCTGCTCGAAATCGCGCCGGGCTGCGAGCCCTGCTTCGAACAGTTCGCGGCTGCGACGCTCGTCGATCTGCGCGGTGGCGAGCGCGCGCTTGGCGGCCTCGAGTTGCAGGGAGACCTGTTCGCGCTCGGCCTGGAGGCGCTCGATCAGCTGCGGATCGATGTCAGCGATGCGGACGATCGGATCGCCCTTCTTCACCGAGGAGCCGTCACGCACGTACCATTCCTCGATCCGGCCCGGCACCAGCGCGTTGATGTCCTGCCGGCGCTCGTTGGGGCTGAGCGTGGTCACCACGCCGGTGCCCGAGGTGGTCTGCACCCAGGGGACATAGATGAGGAAGGCGACCGTGATGATGATCGCGGCGAGGATCATGAAGAACACCACGCGCATCACCTTGGGCACCCGGATCGAGGCGAGGGTGGTGAAGTGGGCCATGTCTTCCTTGAGCGTCGCCATGATCAGTTCCCCTGCGCCGCGATGCCGGTGGCGGCGGCGAATTCGTCGAAGGTGGCAAAGCTGCGCTGCTGGTGGGCCTCGAGATAGAGGAAGCGGTCGAAGCCCAGGTCGATGCGGCGGCCCGAGAAGTAGATCACCGTGGTGTAGGCCTGCGCGCGCAGTTCGGCGACGGCGCGTTCGATCGGTTCGGGCTCGAGCAGGTCGAACAGGCGCGAGAGCACCAGGATGCGCGGGCGTTCGAGGAGGGCGTTGGCGAGCTTCAACTGTTGCAGCTCGACCGCCGAGAGCGGATAGCCGGTCGAGGCGAGCGGGGTGTCGAGCCCCTTTTCCAGCGTCGCGATCGTGCCGGCGAGGCCCACCGTCTCCAGCGCGCTCAGCATCCGCTGCGGGGCGGTGTCGGGGCAGGACAGGGCGAGGTATTCGCGGATCGTCATCTCGACGATGCTCGGCCGGTCGAGCACGTGGACGTTCTTGCGCAGGTGGTGCGCCTCGATCGCCTTCATGTCGATGCCGCCCAGCGTGGCGATGCCCCCTTGCGGAAGGACGTGCATCTTGAGCAGGTTGGTGAACAGGCGTTGCACCCCGTGGTGGCTGGCGGCGGCCATGATGATCGCACCGGCCGGAATCTCGAGATCGAACTGCACGTCCTCGTGCCGCGCGCGGCCCTTGACGCCCTTCATCACGATGGTGTGGTCGGGCCCGTCGAAGGGATCGGCGCCCTTGGGCTGTTCCTGCTCGACGTCGTAGAACTGCGAGATTTCCTCGACCGCGGCGAACAGGTCGTAGAAGTAGTTGAGGTAGCTGCCGAGCTGCGAGACCCCGATGAAGGCGGCCGAGAGCACGAGCTCGGCCGCGACCAACTGGCCCAGCGTCAGCTCATTCTGGATCACCAGCCAGCCGCCCAGCCCGAGCAGCGCGGCGCTGGCTGCGGCATACATCAGCAGGAAGGCGAGGGTCTGGGCGAACAGATGGCGGAAATGGCGCCGCCGGTCGTTGACGTAGGCGCTCGTGAAATCGTCGGTCTTGTCGAGCGCGTAGTCGATCCGGCGCTGCGACTTGAAGAAGCCGTTGGAGTGGCCGAGCGTTTCGAGCCAGGCGGCGGTCGCGTGCTTGGCATGGCTGAGATCGACCCCGGTGCGCAGCGCCCGCGCGCCCCACACCAGCCACACCACCCAGATCAGCGCGATCATCACCAGCGTGAAGCCGAGGAAATAGGGGTGGTAGAGGCTCACCAGCACGAATCCGACCGCGATCTGCAGCAGCGTCGTGAAGCCCCCGATCATCAGGATCGGGATCGCGGTCTGGACGTAGACGACATCGAAATAGCGGTTGAACAGCGAGCCCTTCTTGGCGTCCGAGAAGAACGGGTTCTGGGCATAGACCGAAATCAGCGCGATCTCCGCGACCATGCGCGCATAGAAGCGGCGGGCGAAGATCTCCATCAGGTGGACGCGCAAGGCATAGAGCAGCACCGAGATGGTGAGCAGGCCGAACAGCGTGAGCGAGAGCACCACCAGCGGCGCGGTGAGCGCGGTGTTGGCGATGGTGTTGATCAGCATCTGCACCGAAATCGGCGTCGCGAGGCTCAGCAGGCTGATGCCGACGCCGTAGACCGCCGCCAGCCAGTAGAAGTTCGCTTCCGGCTTCAGGATGTCGAAGAAGATCCTGAAAAACTTCGCCAGCGAGATTTTCGCGCCGTAACTTTGGCCTTCCCCTGCCATGTCAGCCTTTCCGTTGCGAAACCCCGTGTGCCTTGCGATGCGATCCGCGGGGGCCTGCTGCCGCCGACGTCTCTTGCCTCTATTGCAACCGTCCCGCGCCGCAACCGAACAATGGTTCAGGGCCTTGCGGGTTCCGCGCGTCACAATATGTGCAAATTCTTGAGGATACAGGGGTTGGCAAGTAATGAGAGGTAATAAAGTATCGTGATCTGCGATAGCGCGGAAAGCTTGCGGGCAGATGAACCGCGCGCAATGAAGCAGGGGTGATGACCGGCTCGCCGACCGAACCTGCGCGGAATGCCGCCGATGTGCTGCTTGTGGGCGGCGGGCATGCGCATGTCTCGGTGCTGGCCGACTGGATCGCGCGCGGGGTTCCGCAAGCCGCGCGCGCCGTCCTGCTGACGCCGGAGCCGGCCCTGCGCTATTCGGGCATGGTGCCCGGCTGGCTCGCGGGGCAGCACGGACAAGGCGACGGGCTGGTCGATCTTGCCGCGCTGGCGGCGCGTGCGGGGGCCGAGCTGGTTCTCGACAAATGCGCCGCGCTCGACCCGGAGGCGCGGCTGGTCACGACTGCGAGCGGGCGCGAGATCGCCTTCACCATCGCCAGCTTCGACACCGGCGGCGAAGCGCAGGGCGCGCGGTTGCTGGGCGACGACCCGAGACTTCTCGAGGTGCGCCCGATCGGGGCCCTGGTGGAGCGCCTTGCCGGCTTGCGCGCGTCGGGGAGGGGCTTGTCGCGGGTGGTGATCGCGGGTGGC
>NZ_LSJS01000006.1 GCF_001557325.1 Erythrobacter donghaensis | reverse complement strand
GGGTGGGGCATGCCCCACCCCATGCGATTTCGATCTCGGTGGCCACCGGGCTCATTGGTAAGGTGGAGTTTCGAAGCTTCACACCAACCAAGGAGTTGATCCCGATGACCGATGACAGACTACCGCTTGCCGAGCTTTTGGCGAAGAGCGGAGATGGAGATTTTCTGCGCACCATTGCCGAGAGCGTATTGCAGATCATCATGGAGGCCGATGTTGAGGGCCTGGTCGGTGCCGGTCGGCACGAGCGTTCCGGCGAGCGCACGACCTGGCGCAACGGCTACCGCGACCGCAGCCTCGATACCCGGCTCGGCACGCTCAACCTGAAGATCCCCAAGCTGCGGACCGGCGCATACTTCCCGGGCTTCCTGGAGCCGCGGAAGACGGTGGAGAAGGCCTTGGTCGCGGTGATCCAGGAGGCATGGATCGCCGGCGTCAGCACCCGGCGGGTCGATGATCTGGTGCAGGCCATGGGCATGACCGGCATCTCCAAATCCTCGGTCTCGAAGCTGTGCAAGGACATCGACGAGCGCGTCCATGCCTTCCTCAAGCGTCCGCTGTCAGGCGACTGGCCCTACCTCTGGCTCGATGCCACTTACCTGAAGGTGCGCCAGGGCGGCCGGATCGTCAGCGTTGCCGCGATAATCGCCGTTGCCGTCAACACCGAAGGCAAGCGTGAGATCGTCGGCCTGCACATCGGCCCTTCGGAGGCTGAGGTGTTCTGGTCGGACTTCCTCAAGGACCTCGCCCGCCGCGGGCTGACGGGGGTCAGGCTGGTGATCTCGGACGCCCACGAGGGCCTCAAGGCAGCGATCACCCGCGTGCTCAGCGCCACCTGGCAGCGCTGCCGCGTCCACTTCATGCGCAATGCGCTGGCATACGTCCCCAAGGGGCAGAACACGGTCGTTGCCGCCGCCATCCGCCAGGTCTTCCTCCAGCCCGATCATGCAGCTGCGACACAGGTCTGGCGCCAGGTCGCCGACCAGTTGCGCGCCCGATGGCCCAAGCTGGGCGCCTGCATGGACGAGGCCGAGCATGACGTGCTCGCTTACATGACCTTCCCCGAACAGCACCGGGTCAAGCTGCATTCCACCAATCCGCTGGAACGCCTGAACAAGGAAGTGAAGCGCCGCGCCGATGTCGTCGGCATCTTCC
>NZ_LSJS01000064.1 GCF_001557325.1 Erythrobacter donghaensis | reverse complement strand
TTCGCGGAATGCTCGCGATTCACCCCGCGCAGGTCGATCCGATCAACGAAGCCTTCACCCCGAGCGCCGAGGAGCTCACCCACGCCCGCGCGGTGGTGCAGGCCTTCGCCGACCATCCGGGCGCGGGCGTGGTGGCGCTCGACGGGGCGATGCTCGACCGCCCGCACCTGGTGCTGGCCCAGCGCCTGCTCGCCGAGGCGGGTTTGGAATAGGTTATTTCCTTTTCCTACTCTAACCTATTTGGTTATTTGGTTGCGCGACTCACCTGAAAGGAGCGCGCGCCATGGCCCTTATCGACGTCCTCATCGGCCCCATCGCCTCGATCATCGACAAGATCATCCCCGACAAGGAAGCCCAGGCCAAGGCCAAGCTCGAACTGATCGCCTTGCAGGGCACGCAGGAAATGCAGATGCTCGAGACGCAGCTTCGGGCAATCGTCGCCGAGGCCAATTCGAGCGATCCGTGGACCAGCCGGGCGCGGCCGAGCTTCCTCTACGTGATGTACGTCCTGCTGCTGACCGCGCTGCCGATGGGGGTGCTCTCCGCCTTCAACCCCGCCGCCGCGCGCGAGATTGCTGCGGGCATGAACGCCTACCTCACCGGGCTCCCCGAGCCGCTCTACGCGCTGTTCGGCACCGGCTACCTCGGCTACACGGCGGCGCGCCAGTGGGGGAAGGTCAAGGGGGTGGACCGGTAGCGGAAGCATCGCGCAGAAAAGTGGAAACCGGTTTTCTGCCTACAGCGATGCGAAACAAGGATGTGCACGTTCACCTTGCGTTTGTACCATTGCATGTACATATTGCGGCGCAAGGAGATCACCGATGGAAGTCCTCACCTACAGCGATGCGCGCAAAAACCTGAAGGCCGTGATGGACAAGGTGGTCGCCGATCATTCGGAAGCCATCATCACCCGCCGCAACGGCGAGGCCGTGGTGATGGTGTCGCTGTCGGAGTGGAATTCCATCCGGGAAACCGAATATCTCCTGTCGACGCCTCAGAATGCCAAGCGCCTGCGCGAGGGGATCGAGCAACTCAATGCCGGCAAAGGTCTGGTGCGGGAGTTGATCAAGCCGTGAAGGTCACCTTCACAAGCAATGCATGGGATGAATATAGATGGTGGGCAGATGGTGAACGCAAACCGTTCGAAAGGCTCAACACGCTGATTGAACAATGCCGCCGAACGCCTTTTACAGGAACCGGAAAGCCCGAACCATTGCGCGGCGATCTTCAAGGATGGTGGTCGCGCCGCATCAACAGCGAAGACCGATTGGTATACCGCGTGTGTGGCAAAGGCCGCGACCAGACCCTCGAAATCCTTCAGTGCCGGTCGCACTACTTATGAAGCCCACGTGGCGAACTGTGTTTCGACCTAAGCCGCGCATTGGTAATGAAGCGAATGACCAACCTCGTCTACGTCCTCAACGGCCCCAACCTCAATCTCCTCGGCACGCGCGAGCCGGAGATTTACGGCACCACCACCTTGGACGACATCGCCGGGATGCTCGAAGACCGCGCCCGCGAACTCGGGCTCGCAATCGACATGCGCCAGACCAACTACGAAGGCACGCTGGTCGACTGGCTCCACGAGGCGCAAGCGGAGGGTGCGCGGGCGGTGTTGCTGAACGCTGCCGCCTATACCCACACCTCCATCGCGCTGCTCGATGCGATCAAGGCGATCCGCACGCCGGTGATCGAGGTCCATCTGTCCGATCCCAAGACCCGCGAGCCCTTCCGCCACCTCTCCTACGTCGGCATGGCAGCCGCCAGGACGGTCGAGGGCCACGGCGCACGCTCCTACCTCATCGCGCTCGAAGCCGTAGCGGCGGGCGAGGTCTGACATCCTCGCCCCGAAATCGTCATGCAGCTTTCACATTTTGCGTTCCTGCCACTTGCCTGCCGCAATTGGGGGCAATAGACGCTCGCGCTTTACGGGCGCACTCCACGCGAGAAGGGGCATAGATGGCAAACGACGCTGGCCAATCCGGCAAGGCGAACGGTCGCAAGTCGGGGATGAACATCGACACCGCGCTGGTGCGCGAACTGGCCGAGCTGCTCAACGAGACCGGCCTGACCGAGATCGAGGTCGAGGATGACGACCGCAAGATCCGCGTTTCGCGCGGCGCGGTGGCTGCCGCCCCGGCCTATGCCGCCGCCCCCGCCGCGCCCGCGCCTGCCACTCCGGCCGCCGCCGCCGCGGCGCCCGCTCCGGCGGAAAGCCCCGCGCCCGCCGGCCCCGATCTCAAGAATGCGGTCAAGTCGCCGATGGTCGGCACCTGCTACCTCTCCGCCGAGCCGGGCGCCGCGCCCTTCATCGCGGTCGGCAAGGAGGTCAAGGAAGGCGACACGCTGCTCATCGTCGAGGCGATGAAGGTCATGAACCCGATCACCGCACCCAAATCCGGCACGATCTCCGCGATCCTGGTCGAGAACGCCCAGCCGGTCGAATTCGACCAGCCGCTCGTGGTGATCGCGTAAAGCTCATGGGCATCAAACGCATCCTGATCGCCAATCGCGGCGAGATCGCTTTGCGCATCCACCGCGCGGCGCACGAGATGGGGATCGAGACGGTTGCGGTGCACTCCACCGCCGATGCCGACGCGATGCATGTGCGCCTCGCCGACCATGCGGTGTGCATCGGCCCGCCGCCTGCGAGCGAGAGCTATCTCAACATTGCCAACATCATCTCGGCCGCCGAGATCGCGCAGTGCGACGCGATCCACCCGGGTTACGGCTTCCTCTCGGAGAATGCCAAGTTCGCCGACATCGTCGAGGCGCATGACATCATCTGGATCGGCCCCAAGCCCGAACACATCCGCACCATGGGTGACAAGATCGAGGCCAAGCGCACCGCGGGCGCGCTCGGCCTGCCGCTGGTGCCCGGCTCGGACGGTGCGGTCTCCGACATCACCGAAGCCAAGGCGATTGCCGAGGCGGCGGGCTATCCCGTCATCATCAAGGCCGCGTCCGGCGGCGGCGGGCGCGGGATGAAGGTGTGCAACGGCCCCGACCAGCTCGAAACGCTGATCCAGCAGGCCGGCTCCGAAGCCAAGGCCGCCTTCGGCGATGCGACCGTCTATATCGAGAAATATCTCGGCAATCCGCGCCACATCGAATTCCAGGTGTTCGGCGACGGCAAGGGCAACGCGATCCATCTGGGCGAGCGCGACTGCTCGCTCCAGCGCCGCCACCAGAAGGTGCTCGAGGAGGCCCCCTCGCCGGTGATCTCGCCCGAGGAGCGCATGCGGATGGGCGAGGTCTGCGCCCAGGCGATGCGCGACATGGGCTATCGCGGCGCGGGGACGATCGAGTTCCTGTGGGAAAACGGCGAGTTCTACTTCATCGAGATGAACACCCGCCTGCAGGTCGAACACCCGGTGACCGAAGCGATCACCGGCCTCGACCTCGTTCGCGAACAGATCCGCATCGCCGAAGGGCGGCCCTTGTCGGTCACGCAGGAGGACATCGAGTTCAAGGGCCATGCGATCGAATGCCGGATCAACGCCGAGGATCCCTTCAACTTCGCCCCCTCGCCCGGCCTCGTGACCTATTTCCACGCCGCGGGCGGCATGCATGTGCGCGTCGATAGCGGGCTCTATGCGGGCTACCGCATCCCGCCCTATTACGACTCCATGATCGCCAAGCTGATCGTCTACGGCCGCACCCGCGAGGGCTGCATCATGCGGCTCAGGCGCGCGCTCGAGGAAATGGTGGTCGAGGGCGTCAAGACCAACATCCCGCTCCACCAGGAACTGCTGCGCCAGACCGACGTCTTGAACGGCGACTATTCGATCAAGTGGCTCGAAAAGTGGCTGGAGGAACGCGAGGTCTGAGCGGTCTCTTCTTCGAAACGGGTGGAAATTCGGCGCAGCGTTCGCTATATGAGCCACGGAGGCCGACGATGTATCTGAACTCGGAAGAATCGATCAGGCTGGGCCGGCAGGTTCACCGCAAATATGGCAGTTGGGAAGCCGCCCGGCGCGCCGGGGCGGCTGTGCCGCTGGACCTTGCCGGCGAACGCGACGAACGACAGACCAGAACCCGCAAGCCTGCCTGATCCGCCGCGCGTGACCTGGAGCTTCGCTCTCGTCAGCGCCTGCCTGTTCCTGTTCCCCGGGTTCTGCTGCCTTGCCGGCTTCGTCTATGCCGGACGGATCGAGCGGCTTTCGGCGGTGCCCGACATCGCGCCGCAGAGCACCACGTCCTTCGTGCTGGTGATCGGCGGGGCGATCTTCGCGCATCTGGCGGGAAGCGGGCTGTTCTTCGCGCAGGAGAGGATCTGCGGGTGGACGGGCCAATGCTGGCCGCTCGCCTTCGACCCCAACATCTACAAGGCCCTGATCGCGCGCGACATGAGTTTCGCGCAGAGCGATGCGGCGATCTTCCTCACGCTCGCGGGGCTGGTGACGCTCGGTCTCGGCACGGCGGCCCTGTCGATGCGCATCGGGCAGAGCGACGAAGCCCAGGCCTTCTTCCGGCCCGGCAGCGCCATCTGGCTGCGCGACATCGCCCGCCTCGCCTCGGACAGCGAGGTGCTGGTGCTCGCCTATGTGATGGGCAAGCCTGGCCATGACGGGGTGTTCGCCGCCTATGAAGGCATCGTCGAAACCTTGAGCCCGGGCGCCAACGGCCAGGTGTCGAACATCGTGCTCTCGGACGTCGACCGCTTCACGGTGCGGGTCGGCAAGCGCGGGATGGAGCGCAACAGCGAGATGTCCGATCCGATCCCCTACCTCCAGATCGATCAGGCAGACCTGTTCAACATCGGCTTCAACATCGTCCGGCTGGTCAGCGATGACGAAGGGGACGAACAAGCGTCCGCCATCTGACGCCTGCGGGAACCACGGCGGACTTCAGGCGCTGATGCTGCGATGCTGCACCGCAACACGGGTTGCACGCAGCCATGTTGATTTGACGCGCATTTGCCGCCCGCAGCCGCTATCAGGGACGCGGGATTGCGCCGCACGGCTGTGCCAGGGAGTGCCGAATGAACCGCAAGACCCAGATTGTCGTCGTCGGCGGGGGCGCGGGCGGGCTTGAACTGGTGCGCAGGCTCGGTGCCAAATACGGGCGCAAGCGGCACGACATCATCCTCGTCGACAAGAACCTCAGCCACATCTGGAAGCCGCTGCTGCACGAGGTCGCGGCCGGGTCGCTCGACGCAAATCTCGACGAGGTCGGCTACCGCGGACACTGCTACCGTTGGGGCTACCGCTTCTTCCAGGGCAGCCTCGAGGGGATCGACCGCGCGGGCAAGACCATCCGCCTCGCGCCCGTGAAGGACGAGGACGGCAGCGAGCTGATCGCGGGGCACACCATCCGCTACGACATCCTCGCGCTGGCGTTGGGTTCGGTCTCCAACGATTTCGGCGTGCCGGGGGTGAAGGAGCATTGCCTCTACCTCGACAGCCGCGAACAGGCGGACCGCTTCCGCACGCGGCTGCTGAACCACTGCCTGCGCGTCAGCCGGGCGATGATGAACGATCCGGGCGCGGACGAGCAGGTGCGCGTCGCGATTGTCGGCGGGGGCGCGACCGGCGTGGAGCTGGCAGCGGAACTCTACAACGCGGCAGGGGCGCTCAGGCACTACGGCCTGGAAGTCTTCGACGAGAGCCGGATGCAGGTCACCCTGCTCGAGGCCGGCCCGCGCATCCTCCCTGCCCTGCCCGACAAGCTGGCGGCGGCGGCCAAGCACGAGCTGGAAGTGCTCGGCGTGGCGGTGCGCCCCGGGGTGCAGGTGGTCGAGGCCCGCCCGCGCCAGCTCGTCACCAGGACCGGCGAGGTGATCGAGGCCGACCTCATCGTCTGGGCCGCGGGGGTCAAGGGCGCGGATTTCCTGTCCGGGCTCGGGCTCGAGACCAACGGGCGCAACCAGATCATCGTCACCGACACGCTCCAGACGCTGGAAGACCCCTGCATCTACGCGCTCGGCGACTGCGCGAGTTACACCCCGCCCGGTGAAGACCGCCCCGTCCCCCCGCGCGCGCAGGCCGCGCACCAGATGGCCGAGACGGTGTTCGCCAACATCGTGCGGATGCAGGAGGGACGGCCGCTCAAGCACTTCGTCTACCGCGACAAGGGGTCGCTCGTCTCCCTGAGCCGCTTCTCGACCGTGGGGAGCCTGATGGGCAACCTCATCGGCGGGAGCATGGCGATCGAGGGCCGGCTGGCGCG
This sequence comes from Erythrobacter donghaensis, assembly GCF_001557325.1. Lineage (GTDB taxonomy): Bacteria > Pseudomonadota > Alphaproteobacteria > Sphingomonadales > Sphingomonadaceae > Erythrobacter > Erythrobacter donghaensis_B. The sequence continues at coordinate 365 of NZ_LSJS01000064.1, read as the reverse complement.
GTTCATCTACACCTCGCTCTACCGGCTGCACCTGATCGGCATCCACGGCTGGGTCAAGGCGACCTTCCTGATGCTGGTGGGCCGCGTGAACCGCATCGTGCGGCCCAAGCTCAAGCTGCACTAGAAGTCGATCTTCAGGCGCACCTCGGCGCCATCGGCATCGAAGCCGCCCACGCCCTGATTGATGAGGTTCGCCTCGGCGCTCGCCGTGTCGGAAAGCCTTACCGCTGCGCGCGGAATGGCGCTGCCGAAGCCGTCGTCAACCGGCCCCACTACCGGGCCGAGCCGCGGGGCGGGGGTGGCGGCGGCGCAGACCACGATTTCGGGGTTGAAGGGATCGGCCGGTTCGCCCGGGCAATCGGGGG
>NZ_LSJS01000063.1 GCF_001557325.1 Erythrobacter donghaensis | reverse complement strand
GGGTGGGGCATGCCCCACCCCATGCGATTTCGATCTCGGTGGCCACCGGGCTCATCGGTAAGGTGGAGTTACCACACTTCACACGCCCACCGAGGAGTTGATCCCGATGACCGACGACAGACTACCGCTTGCCGAGCTGATGGCGAAGACTGGAGATGGAGATTTCCTGCGCACGATCGCCGAGAGCGTATTACAGATCATCATGGAGGCCGACGTCGATGGCCTGGTCGGCGCTAGCCGACACGAGCGCTCCGGCGACCGGACGACCTGGCGGAACGGCTACCGCGACCGCAGCCTCGATACCCGGCTCGGCACGCTCAACTTGAGGATTCCCAAGCTACGGACCGGCGCCTACTTCCCTGGCTTCCTGGAACCCAGGAAGACCGTCGAGAAGGCGCTGGTCGCGGTGATCCAGGAGGCGTGGATCGCCGGCGTCAGCACCCGGCGTGTCGACGAGCTGGTGCAGGCCATGGGCATGACCGGCATCTCCAAATCCTCGGTGTCCAAGCTGTGCAAGGATATCGACGAACGTGTCCATGCCTTCCTTAAGCGGCCGCTCACCGGCGACTGGCCCTACCTCTGGCTCGATGCTACCTACCTCAAGGTGCGCGAGGGCGGGCGGATCGTCAGTGTCGCCGCGATAATAGCCGTTGCCGTCAACACCGAGGGCAAGCGCGAAATCGTTGGCCTTCACATTGGACCCTCCGAAGCCGAGCCATTCTGGTCGAGCTTCCTCAAGGACCTCGCACGCCGCGGACTGACCGGCGTGAAGCTGGTCATCTCCGATGCCCACGAGGGCCTCAAGGCAGCGATCACTCGCGTGCTCAGCGCCACCTGGCAGCGGTGCCGCGTCCACTTCATGCGCAATGCCCTGGCCTACGTGCCCAAGGGCCAGAACACCGTCGTCGCCGCTGCCATCCGCCAGGTCTTCCTCCAGCCCGACCATGCCGCCGCGACACAGGTCTGGCGCCAGGTCGCCGACCAGTTGCGTACCCGCTGGCCAAAGCTCGGCGCCTGCATGGACGATGCCGAGCACGACGTGCTGGCCTACATGACCTTCCCCGAGCAGCACCGCGTCAAATTACATTCCACCAATCCACTGGAACGCCTGAACAAGGAAGTGAAGCGCCGCGCCGATGTCGTCGGCATCTTCC
>NZ_LSJS01000062.1 GCF_001557325.1 Erythrobacter donghaensis | reverse complement strand
GCATCGGGATAGACGGTCCCGATCTCGGGCACGCCGTCATTGACCTTGCCAGTGGGCCGGAACCGCTCAGTCACCAGCCGCATGCGATCTTCGGCCACGACCAGTTCGATGTCGTGGCGGATCGCCTGCGAGGCGATCGGATCGTTCGGGTTGTAGGGCACCGCATCATCCTGCGGCGCCGTGGTGGGCGAGGTCAGATCATCGATGACAGCGATGAGCGCTTCGGGCCCGACTTCGACCACGCCGAGGTTGAGCGACTTGAGCATCGCCACCAGCCCCTCGCGGGTCTGTTTGAGATCCTCGTTGCTGACCGCCTTCGATGTTGGCACGCCGACCGAGACGATGACCTGGTGATGCCGCGCATGAAAGGGGGCATCCGCAGAGCCGGACTCCCAGACGAGCGAATAGAGCCGCCGCGCGCGGTGACGGGCAATCGCCTCGTACACGCCGCCCTGCATGTACCGTGGCGCAAACCACGGGGCGATGATTCTGCTGATGCGCGGGCTCGCAAGGTGGAGCACCTGCAGGCAGGCGCCCGCTGGTAAGCCTTCCGAGAAGAATTGCCCGAGGATTTCGCCTGTGCGCTCGTCCGCGCCGATCAGCGGCGTGACCGAGAGGACAAAGCCCTTCGAGCGTGCGTTGAAGTACAGGCGCGTTGCCGGATCATAGACCCTGTAGGGCAGCCAGTCGGACAGCATGTCGACCATCAGCTGGGGGCGGGGCTTTTCGACGTGCTCGGCGTCACCCAGCAATCCGCTAAGCAGCCGATCAATGACGGACTTGAGTTGCTCGGCCATTACTTGGGTTCCTCGGGCTGCGGGGTGCTGGCTATCGGCTGTTCACCGGCCCTGGCTGCGGGGCGGATCGCAGCTTTCGCGGCTTCAATCGCCGCGGCGCTGGGGAACACGGGAGCGCTGTGCCCCGCCTCTGGCCGAGGGGCTCGATCACGCGAGGGAGGCGGCGTGTCGAACCCCTCGACCGCCGGTGCTTTGGCACCGGCAACGGCCTCGCGCGCC
>NZ_LSJS01000061.1 GCF_001557325.1 Erythrobacter donghaensis | reverse complement strand
TTGTATGATCCGGGCCTTGTCAAGTTCGCATTGAACGGTTCCTTCTGTTGACGGGTTGGGGGCCCCCACACGCAATGCTCAAGGATTGGCTTCATTAGTTCCGAGGTCAGCTGATGCACTATCCGTGCATAGACTTGTATCCGGTCGAGGCCGTGGCCGCGTACCATAATCCGTATTCACATCCCCGGATCGAGCAAAGGCGGATGCGGACCAAACTACTACTGGGCGTTTTCAGGCGCCATCAACTTTCCCGGTCACACATCACACCAATCCGCGTCGCCTTATCGAGCCTGTTGCAACATAAGCATCAGGCGGCGCGGAGCTCGGCACCTTGAGGGACCAGACCGGTCTCCGCAAAGCGCCAAAGCGCGATTAACAATTTTCGGGCGAGCGCAACGATCCCCACCTTTGCCGCGCGAGCGCCGTTGC